>CAYMIQ010000127.1:0-3481 GCA_964390605.1 uncultured Rickettsiales bacterium | reverse complement strand
TTTAGAATTGAATCGAGACGATAGGGTGTTAGAAATCGGTACAGGCTCAGGATATCAGACGGCAATATTATCATTGTTATGTCGACGAGTGTATACGATAGAAAGATATAAAAAATTAATGTTTTCTGCGGAGCAAAAATTTACTTATTTATCCCTACATAATATCGTTACAAAAATAGGTGACGGAACAAAAGGATGGGAGGAGCAGGCCCCAATTTCCAACATAATTGTTACTGCTGCCGCATCTCAAGTGCCGGCCGTTCTTGCAGATCAACTAGCACAAGACGGGACAATGATTATACCTATAGGCGATCAATTTGAAGAACAATACCTCGTGAAGGTGACTAAAAAGAAGAAGACTTTTCGGGAAAAAAAGCTTATGCCTGTTCGCTTTGTTCCATTAGTGCCGGGGAAAACAAAATGATATTAGGATTAAACCCTTTTGTGTGGAAAATATCACTGCTTATTCCCTTGATTATTTTATTTGGGTGCGAACAATATATTTATCAAGATTCGGGTTCAACAAGCAGGCTCACAGCAAAAAATGATATAAAATTCACAAAATCAGAGAAAAATGGAGACGATTCAACCTATCTAGTGCAGCAGGACGATAACCTGTATTCAATTTCTAGAAACTTAAAGATTCCGCTGAATTTGTTGATTAAGGCTAATAATCTTCATCCTCCGTATTTGTTACGCACTGGCCAAAAACTTCAGGTTCCGAGAGGGTCATTTTATACAGTAAAGAAAGGTGACACTTTGTTTAGAATAGCTAAAAATAACGATATAAGCGTTTATGAGTTATGTAAGATTAATTCGATCAAATCAGCAAATAAGATTTACTTTGGGCAGAAATTACAACTACCTCTACCTGTTCAAAGACAGGAGCAAATAGCCCAAAATAACAAGAAACAGCTAATTAAGAATAGTAAAATATTAATTAATAACAATAATTTATATAATAAATCTAATGTTATTAGTAAGAATAAATTTTTGTGGCCTGTTCGAGGAAGGGTCATCTCAAGATTTGGAAAGAAGGAGTCTGGAATTCATGAAGATGGTATCAAAATTGCCACTCGTTTAGGGGAAGGAGTGCATGCTAGCAGGACGGGCAAGGTTATCTATTCTGGCAGTGGATTAAAAGGTTTTGGTAACCTTATCATTATAAAGCATAAAAATGACTGGATTAGCGCCTACGGGCACAATCAAGTGAATTTGGTAAGAACAGGAACAGTGGTGACAGAGGGCGAAGTAATAGCCAAGGCAGGTAAAAGCGGGAATGTTAAGGCACCACAATTGTATTTCCAACTAAGAAAAGGATTTGATACCGTCGATCCGCAAAAATTCCTGCTTTAGCATCGACCTCTTCTAATGTTGGCTTTTTTCTTGGAAAAAATATAGTTTCAATATATATATTTTCACGATTTAATTATTAGGAGTGCTGCAATGTTTATATCGGACTCTCTAGCAGGCGGCGGAGCTTCAACAAGTGCGCCCGATCTATTTGGATTTTTTATACCATTAATCTTAATATTTCTTGTTTTTTATTTCCTATTAATCAGGCCCCAACAGAAAAAAATGAAAAAACATAATGCTATGTTATCGGCAATTAAACGAGGAGATAAAATAATAACTGGTGGCGGCATTATTGCAACAGTGGTTAGGACTCTTTATGATAAGGAGTTGCTCGTTGATCTTGGCGAAGATCAGAGAGTTACTATTATTAGAGGAACAGTTGCAGATGTGCTCAGCTCACCCGAAGCAACAAATGCGCCTGAAGCAAAAAAAGAAGATAAAGGAACAACAGATAATAATAATGAAGAAAAAAAAGTTGATTAATTATGCTTAACTTTCCTAAATGGAAAATTGTTATTATTTGCCTTGTAAGTCTTTTTGGAATAGCTTTTGCTCTTCCTAATTTGTTCTCGAGCGAGGCCCTTGAAGAATCTCCAGAGTGGCTGCCTAATAAAAAAATTAATTTAGGTTTAGATTTGCAGGGTGGATCACACTTGTTATTAAGTGTTGATGTAAAAGATGTTTTTAATGAGCGCCTTGAGTCAGTCGAAGATGTAATTAGAAATTCGTTAAGAAAAAACAGGATAGGTTATAAAGGTCTAACGACAAAGAAAGATTCTGTATCCTTCAGACTTAGGAAACCAGAAATATCTTCACAGGTTAATGATTTATTAAAAAAAGTTGATCCTAACTTGCTGACAGACTGCAATAAAGGGCAAGGTGCATGCAATGTATCTTTTACTGATCAAGCACGGGAAGAAATACGAATTAGCGCTCTAGAACAAAGCGTGGAAATTATTAGAAGGAGAATCGATGAAACGGGGACGCGTGAGCCAACCATTCAACGTCAAGAGCCAAATAGAATATTAGTTCAGCTTCCTGGTGTCAAAAATCCAGAACGCATAAAGGAGCTTCTAGGAAAGACGGCAAAGCTAACATTCCATTTACTTGACCCAGCCACCAGACTGGATCCCGATAAAAGACATATACCGCCAGGAGCCATGCTCCTTCCTTCGGCTGATCCAACAGATAATGAAAAAGAGTATATAGTCAGAAAGAAGGTCATGGTAGGTGGCGATCATCTAGAGAATGCGCAACCATCTTTAGATTCAGGAACTTCTCAATGGGTTGTGTCTTTTAAATTTGATTCAATCGGTGCAAGAAAATTTGGCAAGGTTACCGCAGATAATGTCAATAAGCGACTTGCTGTCGTTCTTGATGGAAAAGTGATTACTGCTCCAGTAATAAGGCAAGCGATTCTTGGCGGAGTGGGGCAAGTTCAAGGACGGTTTAATGCCAAGTCCGCAGATGATTTGGCGATTTTACTGAGAGCTGGCGCCCTGCCTGCGCCTATAACAATTCTAGAAGAAAGGACGGTGGGACCTAGCTTGGGGCAAGATTCTATAGATTCTGGAAAAATCGCCTGCATTATTGCCTTGATAGCAGTCATTACTTTCATGATTATTATCTATGGTTTTTTTGGTTTTGTTGCCGATTTTGCTCTTCTTGTTAACCTGGCTCTTATTTTTGGCTTTCTATCGTTATTACAGGCAACATTAACGCTTCCTGGTATAGCTGGGATAGTTTTAACAGTTGGGATGGCTGTTGACGCCAATGTATTAATTTTTGAAAGAATAAGAGAGGAGACTCGTTCAGGACGAACACCCATTAATGCTGTAGATTCTGGCTATAGAAGTGCATTAACCACTATTGTAGATGCCAATGTTACCACTTTAATTGCCGCTCTTTTATTGTTTGAGTTCGGGTCAGGTCCTATCAAGGGTTTTGCCGTAACTCTTTCTATAGGAATCGTAACATCTATGTTTACTGCAATAATGTTAACTCGACTTATGATGGTGTCGTGGCTGTTTAGAAGAAAACCATCAAAATTGCCGATTTAAAAAAATGTGGTCAATAAAGTTAATACCCGCTGACACAAAGATTAATTTTTATAAATTTCGAATCC
>CAYMIQ010000126.1:0-3494 GCA_964390605.1 uncultured Rickettsiales bacterium | reverse complement strand
GCTTACAAATTAAATCTCCTAAACAGTTATATTTTTTAGATATTCTTGGAATTCTGACCATTGGGGTGTTCCCAATTGTGTCTAAAATACTATCATAAATTTTATTTCTAAACGTTTTCATTCTTTTTATATAGAAAAATCAATTTTCTTTTTTGTGTTAGATTTAATTCCAATATTTTTTATTTTTCTGTACAAATCATCCAGCGTTATAGATTTAAGGTAATTTACAATATCTTCTGATACATTTGATATTATAGGTGTTATTATTTTTTTTTTTATTTCTGTTTGTATAACTGGTGGTTTTTTTTTATCTATAGCTAAAATAACATTATATATTTCAACTAAAGAAACATTTCTCTTCTCTTTTGCTAAACTATACCCGCCCTTTGGGCCTCTTGTTCCTTTTAATATATTTTCTTGCACTAATTTTTGTAAAATATTTTCCAAATATCTTTTTGGAATTCCTTGTCTCTTTGTAATTTCGTTATTTTGTACCGGAGAACCGCCTGCATTATAGGCAATATCAATTACCGCTTCTATCGCGAATAACATTTTTTTAGGAAGTTTAAACATAGTCATATTTTCACACTAACTCTTTAATTGCCGGTCGATCCGAAACCCAGCTTACCTCTTGCGCTCCTAGGTAACGTTTTCTTTACCTCCCAAATCGCCTGCGCATTTGGACTAATCACCAATTGAGCAATCCTCATCCCTCTTTTGACTACAAAATTTTCTTTATCGTGATTAATAAGAATTACCTTAATTTCACCCCTGTAGTCTGCATCAATGGTTCCTGGTGCATTTAAGACACTAATACCAAATTTTATAGAAAGTCCTGATCGAGGTCTAATCTGACCTTCAAAGCCCTGAGGTATTGCTATTGAAAATCCAGTAGGAATTAAAGCGCGCTCCCCAGATGTCATGGTAATCTTACTATTTATGGCTGCTGACAAATCCATGCCTGCGCTTTTTTTAGTTGAATACTTAGGTAGTAATAAACCCTTTCCGTGAGGTAGTCGATTTATCATAATTTTAATAGGTATCATTCTTAAAGGGATAATTTATTTATTAAAATAGTGATCAATTTTGTCTGCTAGTTTTTCTGCAACCGCTATTTTTGTCATTTTTGGCCAAGCTTCTGACTGATTCTTATCTACGAATCTGATTAAGTTATTTTCGCCTCCAATAATATTAGTTTTCTTATTTATCTTGTTAGCCAGAACCCAATCACAATTTTTTTTAATTAATTTCTCCTTTGCATTGTGTGGAAGATTATTGGTTTCTGCAGCAAAGCCAATTACTAGTCTGGGCCTAAGGTTTTTTGCGTTAGATAGGTAATGCAAGATATCAGGGTTCTCCTTCAGCTTGAAAATAAGACTTCCTGATTTTTTTCTTACTATTTCTTTCTTAATTTTTAATTTAGAAGTTTTTTGGAGTCGCCAGTCAGAGACTGCGGCATTGCAGATCGCTATGTCTACGGGTAATTTCTTTTTACATTGATTGTACATTTGTAATGCAGTTTCTACATGTATGGTATTCACACCTTCTGGATCCGGAAGGTCTGTTGGCCCACTAATCAAAGTAGTATGAGCACCGAGATTTGCAAGGCTTTGAGCAATGGCATGGCCTTGTTTTCCAGAAGATCTATTGCTGATATATCTGATAGGATCAATTGGTTCTATGGTTGGTCCGCTAGTAACAATTGCTGATATATTTTTTAGAGCATTTGATCTTGCAAGGAAGTCGTGCACAGATTTAAAAATATTCTCAACCTCCTCCATTCTTCCTTCGCCCATTTCTCCGCAAGCTAACTTTCCTGATGTCGGGTTAATTATTTTAATTCCCGATTCTTTTAATATTTTAATATTTCTTTGAGTCAGTACATTTTTCCACATGTATAGATTCATTGCGGGGGCTAGAATAATTTTTTTATTAGAAGCGAGTAAAGTGGTTGTTGCTAGATCATCGGCGAGTCCGTGTGCCATTTTTGCAATTAAGTTTGCGCTTGCTGGGGCTACCAACAAAACGTCTGCACATCTTGAAAGGTCTATATGAGACATATCCCTTGAGTCTTTTCGGTTAAACAACTCAATAAAAACTTTTTTTCCAGTTATTTTTCTAATGGTAGAAGTGCTTATGAATTTTTTCGCATTGGCAGTTACTATGCAGTCTACATTAGCTCCTGATTGCTTAAACTTTTTGATTAATCCAAGACACTTTTCGGCAGCGACACTTCCAGAAATAACGAGTAAAATATTTTTTTTCTTTAACAATTTGTTATATAACCCAAAACTACATATTTGATTTGTACTAATCTAGTCGCTTAGACATTTAATTTAAAGGATTAAATGAATCTATCGTGCTGAGTGATGTTCGGTATTTTTTTAGTTCCGTTCTCTTTCTAGTTGAGAGGTTAATGATTCTAATTTTTTCATTAATTCTGGAAAATGATCTAGAATAAATCCTATATTATCAATAGTTTGCTCAATTTTTTTTCTTGGATTCTTGTTCTTTTGCAACCATTCTTCCATTAAAGGTCGCGTCAACTCCCATTCATTAATTTTTGGATTTAATTTGCGTCCTAAACCTTCGGAGACCAACATTGTTTTTTGCAGCAAGAAAAGTTGTGGTTGTGCCTCCATTTCAAAATCCTGCGCTATTTTCAGCAGTTGGGCAATTAGTTCTGCAATCGAAATTTCATTTGCCGGCTTTTGCATAATTGGCTCCCCTACTGCTCGACAAGCTTGTGCAAAAAGTTCTTCAGATTGTTTTTTTGGAACATACCCTGCTTGAAAATGTATTTTTGCAACCCTCACGTAGTCTCCATTTAGAAAGCCTAGTAGTATTTCAGCAAGAAAATTTCTTGTCTTAAAGTCTACTCTTCCCATTATGCCAAAATCTATTACTGCTATTCGTCCTTTTTTATCTAGGAATTGATTGCCTGGATGTACATCAGCATGAAAGAATCCATCTTCGAATATTTGTTTAAATAAGGCGGTAGTACATTTTTTTAAAATTTCATCTGGGTTTTTATTTTTCTTTAAAAGACTTTCCCGACTATCAATCTTTATTCCACTAATCTTTTCTAATGTTAAAACTCTCTTTGAAGTCCTGTCCCAGTCAATCTTTGGGACATAAAAATAATCATGATCACTGAAATTTTCTCTTAATTCTGCGGCTGCTGCAGCTTCTAGCCTGAGGTCCATTTCTATCCTTACAGTTTGGGCAAAAGTTTTAACGATTTGGATTAAATTTAATTTTTGTAATTCTGGCTTTATGGATTCTGCTACTTTTACCAACCAATAAAAAAAATTAATATCTTTCTCAAAGGCGTTTTCAATTTTAGGCCTCAATATTTTTACAGCTACTTTCCTTCCCTCTATTGTGGTGGCGAAATGAACTTGTGCTATTGATGCAGCAGCTAAAGGTTCCTTTTTAAATGTCTTAAAAATTTTATGTATTATAAAATCTGAAATAATATTATTTTGAAAATA
>CAYMIQ010000125.1:0-3535 GCA_964390605.1 uncultured Rickettsiales bacterium | reverse complement strand
TCGCGCGACTTGGATAAATCAAAAGTTGTTCTCTTGGTTATAATTTCTCTTCGGAAATTGATGAATGCATCAATTGCGGTCCTTAAGTCTACCGTCACAGGTTTGCCGTCGTGCAACGCTAACATGTTTATCCCAAAACTAATTTGCAATGGTGTGTGTCTAAAAAGTTTATTTTTGACAATTTCGGCAGAACTGCCCTTTTTTAGTTCGATAACTATGCGAACACCTTTCCTGTCAGACTCATCCCTTAGTTCAGATATGTCTTCTATTATTTTTTCCTTAGACACTTCTGCGATTCTTTGCATTAACCTTGATTTATTAACTTGATAAGGTATCTCCGTAATTACTATTGCCTCTTTGTCTTTCTTGAGATTTTCGACATTTGTCTTTGCGCGAATCTTAAGTGAACCATGACCAGTCTCGTATGCTGACTTTATCCCAGGAACTAAATCAGAGCCAGTCGGTTTTAAAATAGCGCCGCCTGTTGGAAAATCTGGCCCGCGAACATATTTCATTAAATCTTCTGTTGTCGAATCAGGGTTATCTAGAAGACAACAGCAGGCATCGATAACTTCACCTAAATTATGTGGAGGAATATTTGTCGCCATCCCTACAGCTATTCCGCTAGCTCCATTTACAAGAAGATTCGGAATTTTTGATGGCAAAACTGTTGGTTCAGAGGTTGTGTTATCATAATTTTCTTGGAAGGGAACTGTGTTTTTTTCAATATCCTCTAAAAGAAAACTTGCTGCTTTATCTAGCTTAGCTTCAGTATATCGCATCGCTGCTGGTGGATCTCCGTCCATGGAGCCGAAATTACCTTGTCCTTTGACTAGGGGAAGTCTCATAGAAAAATCTTGTGCCATTCTCACCATTGCGTCGTAAATTGCGCTATCCCCGTGAGGATGATACTTACCCATTACATCACCTACAATACGGGCAGACTTTCTGAAGTTCTTGTCATAACCCCCTTCTTTCATTGCATATAGAATTCTTCTATGAACAGGTTTTAAGCCATCACGCACATCCGGTAAGGCACGCGAAACAATTACGCTCATTGCGTAATCCAAGTACGAGTTTTCCATCTCATCTTCAATATTGATGAAATTAATTTCGCCTGCTTTTGTGTCTGGTGTTTCTGTCACTAAAAATTTATTTTGAAGTTACGAAGACAAGTAAATATGTTTCAAGTAGCCATTGATTCACCCCTTAAATTTACCAAATTTCCATGCAATGGACAACGAAATCCATAGCTTTTTTTGATAAAAATAAGGGTATTTTTTAGTTGAAAAAACTAAAACTCAGAAAGGGATATCATCGTCTAAATCGAAGTCTTTTCCCGGTGCATCAACAGTCTTGTCTGAAGGCTTTGCATTGGTTTCAGTGGGATTCTTCGGCATTGATTGCGACTCTGCTTTATTGTCAAGAATTGTCAATTCGGCACGATATCCCTGCAAGACTATGTCTGTCGAGTATTTTTCAGCTCCGGCTTCGCCCCATTTGCTAGTTCTTAATTCCCCAGAAACGAATACCTTTGATCCCTTTTTTATATGCTGCTGGGCTATCTCTGCTAAACCGTCGTTAAAGATAGTGACTCTATGCCATTCTGTTTTCTCTTTTCTTTCTCCAGATTGCTTATCTTTCCAAGTCTCACTAGTGGCTAACGGAAAAGTGACTATTTTCTTTCCATCTTGAGTCGTTCTCACTTCGGGATCTTTCCCCAAATTACCAACTAATATTACTTTATTAACAGTTCCAAATAATGCCATTTTAGTAATTATAAATAGTTATAATCATGATTTATTTTCTGATATATCTAAGTTACAAGAATTTTCTTATTTGTCTAATGGTTAAATGCCTATAGTAGAAAAATATGGTAAAAAAATGTTATCAAAGATAATAATTCGTGGCGCAAAAGAACACAATCTAAAGAGCGTTAATTTAGATCTGCCAAGAAATAATTTAATTGTTTTTACTGGATTATCTGGGTCTGGGAAATCCTCGTTAGCTTTTGATACCATTTATGCAGAGGGGCAAAGAAGATATGTTGAGAGTCTCTCTGCCTATGCAAGACAATTTTTGGAGTTAATGCAAAAGCCAGACGTAGAGTCAATCGAGGGCCTTTCCCCTGCTATCTCTATAGAACAAAAAACAACCTCAAAAAACCCAAGATCTACGGTAGGTACTGTTACCGAAGTTTACGACTATCTGCGTCTTTTATTCGCTCGAGTAGGAATTCCCTATTCACCCACAACAGGAAATCCGATCACATCGCAAACGGTTACTCAAATCGTAGATCAAATTAATTCTATGAAAAAGGAATCTCAATTATTTCTTCTTTCTCCTATTGTCAGAGGAAGAAAAGGTGAATACAAGAAGGAATTAGAGGATCTACAAAAACGTGGATTCCAGCGCGTTAAAATAGATGGCTCCGTTTATGATCTCGATGATATTCCTGCGCTTAATAAAAAGATTAAGCACAATATAGAAGTAGTCGTTGATCGAATTGTGCTGCGTGATGAGATTCGCACCCGCCTTGCAGATAGTGTTGAAACCGCCGTTAACCTCTCCGAAGGGCTAATATTTGTTGAAAATCAGACAACTGGAAAGATAATAAACTTTTCCACTAAATTCTCCTGTCCTGACACAGGTTTTACTATTGACGAGATCGAGCCAAGATTATTCTCCTTTAACAATCCATTTGGAGCATGCGTAGAGTGTGATGGTCTCGGCGAAGAAAGTGAATTCGACATGGACCTAATTATTCCAAACGAAAACCTGTCGATTCTTGAAGGCGCAATTAAACCTTTGCTTTTGCGGGTTAAAACTTCCCACTCTTTTTATATGCAAACTTTAGAAAATATAGCAAAGCACTACAATTTTAACTTAAGAACACCTTGGAAATCTTTAAATACAAAAATTAAAAAAATCATTCTTTTTGGCTCAGGAGATGAAAAAATAAATTTCAACTATAATTTGGATGAGGATCAGTTTAATTCAAAAAAAAGTTTTGACGGTATCCTGCCTATTCTTGAAAAGAAATTTGAGACTGGTGATGCGTGGATGAAAGAAGATCTTAATAAATTCAGATCAAGTAGGCCATGCAAAGCTTGCCAAGGACAAAGATTAAAACCAGAAGCATTATGCATAAAAATAAATGGAAAAAATATTACCGAAGTTAGCAATTTATCAATTGGTAAGGCTGTCAACTGGTTCAAAGAATTAGAAGATAAATTTACAAATAAAGAAAAAGAAATTGCTAGGAGAATTTTAAAGGAAATTAAATATAGATTAAAATTTTTAATTAACGTAGGTCTTGAATATCTAACATTATCTAGAGGATCGGGTACCTTATCAGGAGGGGAAGGACAGAGAATACGCCTTGCTTCCCAAATTGGATCAGGGTTAACTGGGGTTTTATATGTTCTTGACGAGCCATCGATAGGGCTACATCAGCGTGACAATAAGAGATTACTCAATACTTTATCCAACTTAAGAGATCTCGGAAATACTGTAATAGTGGTGGAACACGATG
>CAYMIQ010000124.1:0-3547 GCA_964390605.1 uncultured Rickettsiales bacterium | reverse complement strand
GGTTATTTGATTCTTCTGCTTTTATTGTTTTGAAGGGATAAAGAATTACTATTATCCCTATACAAAGATAAAGGAACTTCACTGCAATTTTGTAAGACATGTTGATTTTTAATAGTTTAGATTAATACGTTTCTTTTGCCAACATGGTCAGCGGAGCTAATAACGCCTTCAGCTTCCATTTTTTCTATGAGGTCTGCGGCACGGTTATAGCCTATTCTTAGTTTTCTTTGTATAAAACTTGTCGTCGCTTTGTTGTTTTCGCGAACAATGCTTACTGCTTGTTGATATAAATCACCGCCATCGGATTGATCTTCTTCTACAGAATCATTTTCAGGCTCTTCATCAAAATTATCATATAAATAGTCTCCACCTCCATATTGTTTTAAGTGCGCTACTATGGCTTCTACTTCATTTTGTGAAACTAACGGACCATGTATTCTGGTAACCTTTCCTCCAGTTTGTTGACAAAGCATATCACCTTTTCCTAATAACTTTTCAGCCCCCATCTCTCCAAGAATTGTTCTACTATCTATTGCTGATGAGACTTGAAAACTAATTCTAGAAGGGAAGTTTGCTTTAATTATTCCAGTGATAACGTCTACCGAAGGTCGCTGTGTCGCCATAATTAAATGAATTCCAGCCGCTCTTGCTTTTTGTGACAATAACTGTACTGCTGTTTCTACTTCTCGTTTTGCTACAGTCATTAAGTCAGCCATTTCGTCAATAACAACAACGATAAGCGGTTTTGGTGATAAATCTTCTAGATATTCATCTATTTCGTTTGGTTTACCTGTTTCCTGATCAAATCCAACCTGAACTCTTTTAAATAACTCCTCGCCATTTTTTGCTGCTTCTGTAACTCTTTCATTGTAACTATGTATATTTTTTGCACCAACAATCGACATATCTCTATATCGTTTTTCCATTTCTTGCACGATTTTTTGTAACGCATTAACAGCTTTTTTTGGTTCAGTTACAACAGGAGCAATCAAATTAGGTATACTGTCGTAAACACTCAACTCCACCCACTTCGGGTCTATCATCAAGAATTTTAGTTCGGATGGATGATATTTATAGATCAATGAAAGAATCATAGTGTTGATGGCAACAGACTTCCCTGATCCAGTTGTTCCCGCTATTAATAAATGAGGCATGCTGCTCAGGTCAGCTATAATAGGTGTTCCACTTATATCTTTTCCGAGAACCAATGGAAGTTTAGAATTTGTATTTTCAAAAAACTTAGATTCTAAAAGTTCTCTAAGCTGTACAGTTTCTTTATTCTCATTTGGCAATTCAATACCAATGAATCTGCTACCCGTTATAGATGTGATTCTTGCCGTGGGCTTGCTCATTGATCTTGCAACATCATCCGAAAGTGCAAAAATTCTTTGCATCCTTATTCCAGGATCTGGTTTGAATTCATAACGAGTAACGATAGGTCCAACGCGAGCCGCTCCCATTTCTCCAGTGATTGAGAATTGAGCTAAAGCGTCGCTAAGTAATTTTTTATTATTCTCTATAGCTTCAGTTTCCACTAAGGAGCTTTTTTTATTTGTTTCGGCAATTGATATTCTTTATTATCCAGCAGAAGAGATCTTTGTTTGGATGCTATTGCTCTTTTTCCTGGTGTTAACAGGCGATTTATTTTTTGTTCTTCATCTATATTTTCCTTAGGATTGGAATGAATCTGGAAAAAAGGTTCGCTCTTTTGTTTGTCTCCTGCATTTTTACCCTCAAGCCCAAATACCAAGAATAAAAGATATTTTAAATACTGTAGGGTTGTTTTTATAATCAGATAACAACCTCTAACTAACCAAAAAACAGAATTTTTGCAGAATCTAATAAAGATCTTCCATTGTTCAAAGGTGAAACCTAGGGAAAAAAAGTAAATTGGTAAGAATAGTATAAATAAAGCTATATAAAGCTCTTTTTCATGCCCAGGGAATCCTGCTGTGCTATTTAGTTCTAGTAATGAGCTAATGGATATATTCCCAATAATCCCTCCAGAACCATCGATCATATATGTAAAATTTGTAAGCTCTAAATTGGCTAATCCAGCTGCTGCTATTAAGGTTGAAAATACAAGTGCAACAAGACGTATCCAAAATAGACGAATTTTTATTTTTTTGAAAAGCAAAGCGCTCCAACAGGAAATTGCAATAAATATCAGCAGCGATGCAAGGCCCAGGTTTTGTATGGCTAAATCCGAAACTGTAGAACCAGGTAATCCCAATATATTTTGTACTGGCGCTGAGTTGGAGGTATTTAGCGAAGCATCGTCTGGATGATATGAAAGGATTGACGCAATGCAAGCAGCAGAGACAAAAAACAGGATTATTGAGTATATCTCAACTAATCGCTGTTTGATGATAAAAGTAAACTTACTAGGAAAGAAAGTTGCTTTATCAAGTTCATTGGTTAAATTTTTCATACTATCAGTACCTCAAAAAAAAGGGGGCGCATTCGCCCCCCCCAACTAAAAATGACATATAATAGTTAATACAAAAATTTACTTAATTTCAAGCTCATATATCATATCCTCTCTCTCCATGGGATTTTACGTCTAAACCCTGGGTTTCTTCTTCAGAGGAAACTCGTAAACCTACTATTGCATCAACTACTTTAACAATTATATAAGTAACCACTATTGTCCATAAAATGGTCCCAACAACCCCTTGTAGTTGGATAACGAACTGCTCTGATATTGTTAGTTCAGATAATCCAAGACCTCCGTAGGCTGCACTTCCAAGAACAGCGGTTAATAATGTTCCAGTCACACCACCGACCCCATGGACAGCTAGTACATCAAGCGAATCATCGATTCCAAGTGCTTCCTTGACATAAGTTAGTGCTTGATAGCAGACGATTCCTGCAACAAGACCAATAATAAAGCCTCCAGTAGGACCGACAAAACCAGATGCAGGGGTGATAGTTGCTAAGCCAGCAATTGCCCCTGTTGCAATACCTACCAAAGTAGGTTTGCCCATCTTTATCCAATCCATCAGCATCCAGACAAATGCTGCTGTTGCGGCGGATAAATGCGTTACAGTTATAGCCATTCCAGCAGATCCATTAGAGGCTAAAGCACTTCCTCCATTGAATCCAAACCATCCAACCCAAAGCATTGCAGCTCCAGCCATGACCATACCTGGGTTATGTGGAGGAGAAATTTGACCTGGGAAACCTTTTCTTTTTCCTAAAAGAGCGGCTATTACTAATGCAGCAAAACCACAAGTGGTGTGCACAACAAGACCTCCCGCAAAGTCTTGTACTCCAAGTTCTGCGAGCCATCCACCACCCCATACCCAGTGGCAAACTGGTACATATACTAATAGTAACCAAAGTCCACTAAATATCATTACGGATGAAAAACGAATTCTTTCAACATATGCGCCAACAATTAGCGCTGGTGTAATGACCGCAAAGGTCATTTGAAAAGCGAAGAAAACGGATTCTGGAATTGTTCCACTTAAAGTATCTGCCGTCACTCCACTCAGAAAAGCTTTATCAAGCCCTCCAATAATAAAGTTGTTAGCTCCACCATCTC
>CAYMIQ010000123.1:0-3589 GCA_964390605.1 uncultured Rickettsiales bacterium | reverse complement strand
GGTCACACTTCTCGTCATCATACATTTTTTGAAATGTTGGGAAATTTTTCTTTCGGTGATTACTTCAAGGAAGATGCGATCGAATTATCATGGAATCTAATTTCCAAGATCTTTGAAATATCCAAAGAAAAATTACTGGTGACAGTTTATGCTGAGGATTCAGAATCATTCGACCTTTGGAAAAAAATCTCCGGATTTCATGATAAGAGAATTATCAAAATAGTTAGCAACGATAATTTTTGGTCCATGGGGGACATAGGGCCGTGCGGTCCATGTTCGGAAATTTTCTATGATCACGGCAGCAAACTTCAGGGCAATCCTCCTGGCAGCGGAAAGGAGGAGGGGGATCGGTTCGTAGAGATATGGAACCTTGTGTTCATGCAATATGAATTACTAAAGGATGGAAAAAGGATTAATTTACCCAATCCTTCCATTGATACTGGAATGGGGCTGGAGAGAATTGCAGCGGTTTTACAAGGTGTTCATGATAACTATATGACCGATTCTTTTAAAAAAATTATTCTCTCTTCATCTGCAATTAGTGGCATTGAGGTAAATCAAAAGAATCTTGCTTCCTTTAAAGTCATCGCTGATCATTTGCGCTCTTCTTCTTTTTTGATTGCCGATGGAGTTTTGCCATCCAATGAAGGCAGAGGCTACGTTTTGCGTAGAATTATGAGAAGGGCAATGCGACATATTCATAAACTTGAATGTAATAAAATTATTCTACATCAACTTGTGCCAACATTAATTGGCGAAATGGGAACTATTTATCCTGAATTAGTGCGTGCTGAATCTTTAGCAAAAGAAACCCTTCATTCTGAAGAAGAAAAATTTAATGAAACGCTTGATAAAGGGATGAAGATTTTGAACAAGGAAGTTGCGATTTTAAAAAAGGGAGATCGCTTAGATGGTGAGATAGCCTTTAAACTTTATGATACTTACGGTTTTCCACTCGATTTAACGCAAGATATTCTTAAGGAAAAAGGAAACAAGGTTGATGAGAAGGCTTTTCGTCAAGCTATGGATGCGCAAAAGGAAAGAGCTCGATCTAGCTGGTCCGGGTCCGGAGAAGAAATTTTGGATGATATATGGCTGAAGATACGAGATGAAATTGGAGTCGTAACGTTTACTGGGTACAAAAAGGATTCTGGGTCAGGAACATTGAAAATGATTTTGATTGATGGCAAGCCAGTAGATAAAGCGACTTCAGGCGATGAGGCTTTATTGATCACTGATCAAACTCCCTTTTATGGTGAATCAGGGGGGCAAGTTGGGGATACTGGTATCATGCATAGTATCGTGGATCGAAAGAAAGCTGCTAAAATCGATGTGCACGATACCCAAATACACTTAAAAGATCTAATCGTCCATCATGTCACGATTCAAAAAGGTTCAATTGCTCAGGGTGATACCTTGAAAATGGAAATCGATAAATCAAGACGCAATTACTTGCGCGCAAATCATTCCGCTACCCATTTGTTACATCGCGTCCTTAGAAGCAGACTTGGTGATCATGTGACACAAAAGGGGTCTCTTGTAGCCCCGGAAAGATTACGTTTTGACTTTAGTCATCCTCGGCCGGTTACAAAAGAGGAGTTGCAGCGTATTGAGAAAGATGTGAATCATTACATCGATCTTAATACGGAAGTAAAAATTGAGTTTATGGATCAAAAACAAGCCATCGATGGAGGAGCAATGGCTTTATTTGGTGAAAAATATGATGACCAGGTCAGGGTGATTACTATGGGTGAGTCGGATCAAAAAGATCTCACGACTTCTGTGGAGCTTTGTGGCGGTACTCATGTTAACCAAACCGGAGAAGTGGGGGAATTTAAGATTACTAACGAGTCTTCGGTTGCTTCTGGAATTAGAAGAATCGAGGCTCTTACAGGTTCATTTGCAAAAACATATGTTCGTGAATTAGCCATTAGCCAAAAACACGCACTTAAAGATCAGCAAGCGAAAGAAAAAACACAAAAAGAAAAGACATTGAAAACTAAGAAGAAGTTGGATGATGTTTTGGCTTTTGATCGCTCGGATATCCAATCTATTTCCGGTACCAATTTTTTGGCTAAAATTATAAAAGATGTGCCCCCACGAGAGTTAAAATCTTTAGTTGATCGCCTGAAGGATAAGGTTGAATCAGGTATAGTAGTGGTATTATCCGTTGACGATTCAAAAGTTTCTATTGTTGTCGGCGTTACAGAGGATTGTACCAAGAAATATGACGCTGTAGAGATCGTTGGAGTTGGAGCTAAGGTTCTAGGGGGCAGTAAAGGCGGAGGAAGAAAAGATCTGGCTCAATCAGGGGGAACAAATACCCAGGCTACCAAGGAGGCTATTCAGGCAATAGAAAAATTTTTGTAGTTGCCTTTATTTTTTGCCCATCAACTATATTTCACAATTTTTTATCCAATTCTTTTCTTGTTGAGCTGAGAAATTCTTCTGTCGTGACCCATTTTTGCTTCGGACCCACAAGCAGGGCAAGATCTTTAGTCATGATTCCTTTCTCAATTGTCGATATACATGCCTGCTCTAGACATGTTGAGAATTTTTGCAGCTTTGCTATTTTATCAAATTTCCCCCTATAACTTATCGCCTTCGTCCAGGCAAAAATCGAGGCTACTGGGTTAGTTGATGTCTTTTTATTTTTTTTGTGCTGCATAAAGTGTGATGTTATGGTGCCGTGTGCAGCTTCACTCTCAACGATTTTTCCATTTGGTGACAGCAAGATAGAAGTCATCATACCTAGGGATCCATAGCCTTGTGCTAAAAAGTCAGACTGCACATCACCATCATAATTTTTACAAGCCCAGATAAAACCGCCATTTGATCGCAATACCGCAGCAACCATATCGTCAATTAACTTATGTTCGTAGCTAATTTTTAATTTGTTAAATTTTGTTCGGAATTCTTTTTTATAGATTTCATCAAAAATATCCCTAAATCGTCCGTCATATTTTTTTAGTATAGTTTGCTTTGTCGATAACACGAGGGGCCATTTTCGCTCTACAGCAAAATTAAAACAGGATCTTGCAAATGAGCGTATCGATTTGTCTACGTTGAACATTCCTAAGCCAACTCCGGCTGATTGGAATTTGTGAATATTTTGCTGAACTTTTTTCTTCTTTGTTTTTGATTCAAAGACAATTTTGAGTTTTCCCGGTCCGGGGATGTTAATTTCCTCAGCTTTATATTGATCCCCGAATGCATGCCTGCCGATAATGATTGGTTCGGTCCAACTAGGTATCTTTTTAGGGATGTTTTTACAGAGTATTGGTTCCCTAAAAACAGTACCGTCTACGATATTGCGAATAGTTCCATTGGGCGATGGTAAAACGCCTTTGAGTTTGTATTCCTTAACTCTTGCATCATCTACTGTAATGGTAGCGCATTTTACACCTACTCGATATTTTTTTATTGCCTTAGCAGCTTCGAGAGTCACGGCATCTTTCGTTTTATCCCGGTTCTTGACCCCCAGATCAAAATACACGGTTTTTAGGTCGACATAGGGCTTGATGAGAGTACCTTTTATCCATTCCCATATTATTTGAGCCATTTCGTCGCCGCCCATTTCAATAATGGG
>CAYMIQ010000122.1:0-3598 GCA_964390605.1 uncultured Rickettsiales bacterium | reverse complement strand
GGATATTCTTTAAACAAAATTAGATATAGTTTAATTAGTAAGGGTATTGATCAAAAATATATAAAATCAAATCCTGTTGTTATCGGCGAGAAAGGTGTTGATGTTGGATTTAATATATTAACCTCTCATCCAGAAGAGGTTGGCGCTGATAGGATCGCCAATACAGCTGCGATAAAATTTCGATATTCCTATCCTGCGATTGTCATCGATTTTGGAACTGCAACGACATTTGATATCATTGATTCCAAGGGTAACTATACTGGAGGAATTATCGCTCCTGGTATTAATTTATCACTAGAGTCACTGTACAATGCAGCAGCTAAATTACCAAAAATTACGGTCCAAAAGCCATCAAAGGTAATCGGAAGATCGACAGTTACAGCTATGCAATCAGGTATATTTTGGGGTTATGTTAGTATGATCGAGGGCCTTTTGGAGAGAATACATGATGATATGGGTGGCAAGTTTTCTATTGTCGCTACTGGTGGTTTAGGGAAGATGTTTTCCAACAATATAAAGGCAATTGAGCAGTACAGACCCAACTTAACACTGGAAGGCCTTTATGAGATCCACAAGCTCAATAGGAAACAATAATGAATTTGCTTCCTGAAATATTGGAGGAAGATAATCAATTCGAACCCAAGTCTGGTGTTTTTTTTACTGCTTTAGGTGGCGCAGAGGAAATCGGAATGAATCTGAATCTTTATGGAATTGATGATTCATGGATCATGATAGATCTTGGAATCACCTTTGACAACAAAAGAACTCACTCAGGATCAGACGTTATTATGCCAAATCCTGAGTTTATTCTGAAGAATAAAAAAAAACTAAGAGGTCTTGTTTTAACACATGCACATGAGGATCATATTGGCGCTGTCCCATATTTTTTTGAAGAACTGGGGTGTCCTATTTATGCTACAGCCTTCACTGCCTCAATCCTAAAAAGAAAAATAATCGAATTAGGACCCTCGGTTGATATCCCCTTGCACATTGTACCTCCTAATGGAAGCATGAAGATTGGTCCATTTAATCTAGAATTCTTCTCTGTTACTCACTCAATACCTGAGCCCAGCGCAGTTTTGTTAAAAACAAAATTTGGTAATATTTTTCATACTGGCGATTGGAAGTTTGATGATAAGCCGCTGGTAGGAGAAATTACAAATACCGCATCTCTAAAAAAGTTAGGAGATGATGGAATTTTGGCATTAGTTTGCGACTCAACGAATGTTTTTGAATCGGGGTCCTCAGGATCAGAGGGCAACCTATTTGATAGCTTAAATTCACTAGTAAAAAAGAAGAGATTCCGACGGATCGTTATAAGTTGTTTTTCTTCCAATATCGCAAGATTAAGAACTATTGCAAAAGTAGCAAAAAATAATAACAGAAATGTTGTGCTTATTGGGCGATCAATGTGGAAATTCTATCAAGTTGCTAGAGATAATGGTTATTTAGCTGATGTTGATGAATTTCTCGAAGATAGCTGTATATCTAACTTTGCAGACAAAGAGAGTTTAATTGTATGTGCAGGATCACAAGGTGAACCTAGGGCCGCCTTATATAAAATAGCATTTGATAAGAACAAGAATATATCCCTGGGAAAAGGAGATTTAGTTATTTTTTCATCCAAAAGAATCCCAGGAAACGAGGCGGCTATTGATAGAATTGAGGACAGGTTAGCTTCGAAAGAGGTAGAGGTTATTAGCGAGGATGATGCATTTGTCCATGTTTCGGGCCACCCATCTAGAGATGAGTTGGCGTTAATGTATTCATATTTGCGACCAAAGATAGTTATACCAGTACATGGCGAAGCAAAGCACATAAGGGAACATGTAAATTTCGCTCTTGCATCGAAAATACCTAATGCTGTCGGAGTGGCTAACGGTGATGTTGTAAGGATTGCTCCCGGAAAACTTAGTAAAGTTGCAAGAGTAAGCTCTGGAAGATTGATTTTGGCGGGCAGGGATCTGCTTCCTATTGCGGGTCGCAAAGAAGAAAAGAAAACTCTCAAAACAAATCTTTAATCCTTAATGAACTTATGGGATTATGGATATTAGGTGCAATTATTCATGAGAAGAACAGGAATCATTCTTATTTTATTAGTTGGTCTTGTGATTGCCATGATGTACCAATCAAGAGATGGCATAAAGCGCCCGTGGATGAATTGCAAAGAAAGCCTTATGTCTCAAATGTTGACTGGAAAGTGCACCCCAATTGAAAGATATTTACAAAAAGATAAGCAACGCGAACTATAGAATATTTTGATTTTTGTATGCGATTTAATGTTAGATATTTAGGAGGATTCTATGATTACCAATTTTAATCATGTTGCAATAGCAGTACCAGACCTTGATTTAGCAAAAAGCTCTTATGAGGAAAAATTAGGTGCAAAAGTTTCGGAAATTCAGGATTATCCAGATCACGGTGTGCGCGTTGTGTTTGTTGATCTTGGAAATACAAAAATTGAACTTTTACATCCCTTAGGAGAAGACTCTCCTATATCAAAGTTTTTGGAAAAGAACCCTGAAGGTGGAATCCATCATATTTGTTTGGAGGTTGAGAATATTGATAACGCTTGTAAAAAATTAGAATCCCAGGGTGTGCGAATTCTGGGTAGCCGGAAACCGAAGATTGGTGCACACGATAAGCCCGTTATTTTTTTACATCCAAAAGATTTTTTTGGCACTCTTATTGAAATAGAACAAAGTTAACATGGACCTGTTTAATGGAGTCATAGTTTTTACTATAATTTGGTGGATAGTTCTTTTTATGGTTCTGCCTTTATGGGTGACTAATTCCAGCAAACCTCAGTCAGGCAATGAAAAAGGGGCACCAGACAATTCTAGGATATTGTTGAAGTTCTTAGTGACAACAATTATCGCAATCGCTATTTGGGCATTTGTTTATTTTTTTATAGGATTGGGTCTGGTAAACTTCAGGGAATTTTAAAAAAAAGGCAAGACGAAAATGCCTTGCCTATACTCCCTGAACTTATCAAAGATTATATTTGGAGATTTAGCAGGTTGAAAATAAAAAACAAGGTTAAAAATGAAAATATCTAATTTTTTTCTTCCTACTCTAAAGCAAACTCCGTCGGACGCTCAGATAACATCCCATAAGTTGATGCTGAGATCAGGAATGATTAGACAGGAAAGCGCAGGTATCTATACTTGGCTGCCCTTAGGCTTGAGGGTATTGAAAAAGATCGAGAACATTATTCGAAGAGAGCATAATGAGGCTGGCATCAGCGAGATTCTGATGCCGACCATACAATCTGCTGATATATGGAAAGAAAGTGGACGTTATGAGGATTATGGAAAAGAAATGCTACGCATCCAAGATCGCAATAAAAGAGAAATGCTATATGGCCCAACCAATGAAGAAATGGTTACTGCGATAGTGAGGAGCTATGTTAAAAGTTACAAAGATCTGCCAATCAATCTTTATCATATTCAGTGGAAGTTTCGTGATGAAATCAGGCCTCGTTTTGGTGTTATGAGATGCAGGGAATTTTTGATGAAAGACGCTTATTCGTTTGATCTAAACTACGAAGCAGCTAAAGCATCTTATCAGCGGATGTTTGAATTATATCTTAAAATTT
>CAYMIQ010000121.1:0-3622 GCA_964390605.1 uncultured Rickettsiales bacterium | reverse complement strand
AACAAAAAAAGAAAATGGGTCCAGATTTTATTCAATTATCTGGAGAAGATGGAACAGCTTTAGAATTTAATATGAGAGGTGGGACAGGCTGCATATCTGTTACAGCTAACATTATGCCAAAATTATGCTCTGAACTTCACGAGGCTTGGTTTAAGCAGGATACAAAAGCATTGAAAAAAATTGATTCCAATTTACAACCCATACACAGGGCAATGTTTTGCGAAACTAGTCCAGGTCCAGTTAAATTTGCACTCAGTTTATTGGGCTATTGTTCGTCAGATATGCGATTACCTTTGGTAGAAATTTCAAAGAAATCTAAACAAATTGTTAAAAATTCCATGGTGAAGGCGGGCTTGCTTGTTAGGTAATGATTGATGGTAAAACTTATAACCAAAAACAAGAAAGTGCACCTACGGTACGACATTACGGATACAATTGAGGCCGGGATTGTTTTATTAGGTACCGAAATCAAATCTTTAAGAGAAGGAAAAGGTAGCATTGATGAATCTTATGCGAGAGACAGAAATGGGGAATTGGTTTTAGTTAATTCACATATACCACATTATAAACCTGCTAATCTTGCTAACCACAACCCAGAGCGGATTAGAAAATTACTATTGAAAAAAAGGGAAATTAATAAGTTAATCGGTGCAATCACGCGCCACGGACAGACTATTGTTCCTCTTGATATACATTTCAATAAAAAAGGTTTTGCAAAAGTTAATTTAGGGTTGGTTACGGGAAAGAAAAAGCAAGACAAGAGACAAACGATTAAAGAGAAGGAATGGAAAAGAGAGAAAAAAAGAGTTCTAAATATTTAGTTTTTATTTGACCATCATGAAGGAGCGCTTGTGATCTTAATTGGTATTGGCTCAAATTTACCAAGTAGTAAATTTGGTACCCCATTGGAGGTTTGCCAGCTTGCTTTAACTTATCTTGAAATACACTCAATCAAGATACTTAAAAGATCAAAATGGTACCGCAGTTCCCCTGTTCCTGCTTCCGAGCAACCATGGTATGTGAATGGTGTGGTTTCTGTTTCTACAAATGATAATCCAGAAGAATTATTGAAAAAGTTGCTAGCAATCGAATTACAGATAGGTAGGGTTAGGAAGGAAAAAAACGAGGCACGCATCATAGACCTTGATTTACTTGCATATCATGAAGTCGTTAGACAGAAGGAGAGCTCCATCGTATTGCCACATTACGCTATACATGAAAGAGCATTTGTTCTTTTTCCTATCCGGGATATTGCGCCAAATTGGACTCACCCTTTGATCAAGAAGACGGTGACCGATCTTATTAAAACTTTGCCGAAAGCTCAAAAAGTTCTTGAGATTGACGATTAATTGACTATCTTCTTTTATCGAAACTACATATTTTATTCTTTTCACGCAGGAGAACATAACATTGGCTCGAATTACTGTTGAAGATTGTATTAAGACAATTTCGAATCGTTTTGATCTTGTAGTAGTTGCTTCAAAGAGATCAAGGCAATTAGCCTCTGGATCACCCATGACTATTGACAGAGATAACGATAAGAATCCAGTAGTTGCGTTGCGTGAGATTTCTGAAAATATTGTTAATCCGAAGGATTTAGAACAGGGCATTATCGAGGATCTTCAGAAATATGTTGAAGCCGATGAAGATGAAGATGAAGTTGTTGAGTTAGAGCCGAGCAAAAAAAAGGATGAAGAGGATAAGTCGATAAAGATTCTTTCTGAATCACCCAAGGCTGTCGAGGAAAAAAGTAGCAAATAAAAAGAGCGTTACTATATCTAAAAATTGAATTTCTTCTATTAAATCTCCTTATTTTGAGATTTAATGTTGTTTTCAAGGCAAGAAAGCAATGAGGCAGGCAGAATTAATAGAAAAAATTAAGTCTTATAATCCCGATGCTAATGAATCAGTCATCAATCGGGCATATGTCTTTGCAATGAAGGCACATGGATCTCAATTAAGGGCTTCTGGAGACCCTTATTTCTCACACCCCATAGAAGTTGCATCAATTCTGGCAGAAATGAGAATGGACGATGCGTCCATTGCTACTGCCCTTCTACATGATGTTGTGGAAGATACGTTAAAAACAAATAAGGAAATAAAGAAAATTTTTGGAAAAGAAGTTGCTACGTTGGTTGATGGCGTTACAAAACTTTCTAAAATACGCGTTCAGTCTAATCAAAGTGAATATGCGGAAAACCTGATTAAGCTTGTCTTAGCGATGTCGAATGATATCAGAGTTGTTTTGGTTAAGCTTGCGGATCGTTTGCATAACATGAGAACGCTTAATTTTCTTGATTCAAAAGATAAGAGAATGCGCATTGCTGAAGAAACACTGGAAGTCTATGCTCCATTAGCTGAGAGGATGGGGATGAGAGATGTTTGTGATGAATTAAATGAAATTGCTTTCAAGGAGATTAGCCCTGATTTACATAAAAGTATCACTGATAGGTTTTCCTTGCTTAGGAAGGAGGGGAAGACCTCTTTAAATAAAACAATCAAATTCATCAATAACTTAATAAAGAAGAATAAAATCAAAGGAAAAGTTCTTGGCAGAGAAAAAATGCCATACTCAATTTGCAGAAAAATGACTTCAAAGGAAGTCGATTTAGAACAGATCTCGGATATTATTGCGTATAGGGTAATTGTTGAAGATACGCGGGATTGTTATAAGGTCTTAGGGCTTATGCATGGTGAATTTTCGGCTGTTCCCGGTTCTTTCAAGGACTATATCAGCACGCCCAAACCAAATGGTTATCGCTCTATCCATACTTGTGTTATTGGACCTGAAAAAAAGAAGATCGAGATTCAAATTAGAGATCAAAAGATGGATGAGACTGCGGAATTGGGGATTGCCGCACATTGGTTTTATAAGCAAAAAGTTACACCGCCTGACGGAAAAAAATTTCAATGGTTAAGTGATTTGCTGGATATTTTGGAGAATAGCTCGAGTCCTGAAGAGTTTCTCGAACACACAAAGCTCAATATGTTTCATGATCAGGTTTTCTGTTTTACCCCAAAGGGGAAACCCATCGCCATGCCGCGGAATGCTACGCCCGTAGATTTTGCATATTCTGTTCACACAGATGTAGGAAATAGATGTGTTGGCGCCAGGGTCAACGGAAAGTTAGTTCCTCTTGGGACAAAGCTAAAGAATGGTGATCAAGTCGAAATAGTATGTTCGAAAAATTACAATATCTCTCCCACTTGGGAAAACTTTGTAGTTTCTGCTAAATCAAAGGCGTCTATAAGACGCTACATTCGGACTAGCCAGAAAAAAGAGTTCATTGATTTGGGTAGAGAAATTTTAAAAAATACTTTTGCAAAGCACGGTATGGTTTTTAGTAACAGAAGGTTGAAAAAGATTATAGATAAGTTCCATTGTGATTCGGTGAATGATCTTTTTGCTTCTGTGGGCGGCGGTCTTCATCGTGCAAGAGAAATCATTAATCAACTTGATCCCAAAAAATTTAAGGCATCAAAAAGTAGACAGTTTATAAGAAATTTATGGAGCAAGAACGGAAAAGAACGATATATATTAATTAAAGGTTTAGAACCAGGATCGGCTATTCATTTTGCAGATTGCTGTTATCCTATTCCTGGTGATCGAATATCTGGTATG
>CAYMIQ010000120.1:1695-3668 GCA_964390605.1 uncultured Rickettsiales bacterium | reverse complement strand
AAGGCATTTTTAATTGATAATCCAACTTGGGCTCCCAATGGTCGTTTTTTAGCCTACGAAGTAGGGCAGAGAGTCAAAAAAGGTGACAAAGAAGCGAATTCACAAATCCGTATGATTGACTTTAGCGGACGCAATAAACGAACGCTCAAGACTCCAAAGGGTGCCTCGGACCCTGCTTGGTCACCCTTAATTCCTTAAAGAGGTAAATTACTCAAAAATAGTCAGATTTTTGTGAGAATTATCCGCAATTGTCAGTATAAAAAACACAAAAAGTCTATATTTTTTGCATTTTTTGGTGTATTTCCTTTCTACATAATGTTTAATGTTTACATATAGACTTTATAAGGATTTGAAAAACAGGGGGATTACAATGAGAATCAAATTTTTGACGATAGCTGTGTGCTCTTTCTTCCTTTCTGCTTGCGCCGCAGGTACAGGCGGTGACGGAGTAGGGGGCGGAACTTATTCGAGCATTCAACCATCTGGCACTCAACAGTACCTTGATGCTGTAGTTGGAGATCGAGTATATTTTGATTACGACCAGTATAACGTACGTGCAGATGCCGTTGGTACTTTAGAAAATCAAGCTGCTTGGATGCAGCAATTTCCAAATGTTACAGTAACTATTGAAGGACACTGTGACGAAAGAGGCACAAGAGAGTACAACTTGGCTCTAGGAGAGCGACGTGCTAATGCCGTTAAGGACTATCTAACACTTAATGGGGTTGACGGAAGTCGCATAAAAGTAATTAGCTATGGTAAAGAACGACCATCTGTTCAGGGATCAGACGCAGGCGCTTGGGCTGAGAACCGCAGAGGAGTTACTGTAGTTAATTAATTGATATTTTAGGGATAGAATTTCAGTTTTTAACCTTTGTTTTTCGATGGCACCCTGGTTAAGGGGTGCCATTCTTTTTTTGTTCAGAATATGGTAGAGTTTTCTTTGTGGCTGGTTCAGTTTTTGTCAAAGTTTTACCTTAATTTGTTTTTACACTTTGCTCAGCCGGATTGTTATTACGGTGTTTGTGGAAGGTATTAATATGCTAAGAATTTTAAGAATGCCGCTTCTGCTTTTGTTTTTCAGCCTTATCCTTGTTTCTTCCAGAGATTCATATGCCGCTGGCGATGGGATCCAGACCCTTATTGATAAACTAGATCGTCTAGAGAAAGATCTTAATGGATTACAAAAATATGTTTTTAAAGGAAAAGGCATCAAAACAGATTCCTTAGAACTTGAGGGTTTGCCAAAGGAAATGCCCAAGAGTCTTACGGCCAGATATGAGTTGAAAATCAGCGAGCTTAGCGATCAAATGCGCAGGATCCGGGGATCGATTGAGGAGCTCGAGTTTAAATTTGTCCAAGTTAATGAAAGGTTGGATGCATTAAACAATTATTTAGTTTCCAGAACCGATTCTTTGAATAGCAATCTTGTTCAAAATCAAGGATCAGAGAGAACGTTTGATGATAGTGTGGCGAGTGAGTCTGGGAATCTAGAGGATCTGCCTGTCGTTGACACGACACCAGGGTACACGAGGCAGAAGCTTGGATTGTTGCAGACTGTTGAACCAGGGGGTGATGGAATCAATACAGCGCCCCTTAATGAACCGGGCAGTTCAATGGATCAACCTATTGGTGAGAATAACCCAATTCTTGATGAGCAATTTTCAGTCGAAGGAAAAACTCCAAAGGAGCATTATGATCTTGCGATTGGTTTCATTTGGAAAAAGGATTTTGATTCTGCAGGGCAGTTGTTACAAGATTTTCTTACAAGGTATCCGAATCATGACCTAGGCGGGAACGCCAAATACTGGTTGGGTGAAACCCATTATGCTCAAAAGGCATATTCTCGGGCTGCCGTAATTTTTGCGGAAGGCTTTCAGAATTATCCCGCGAGCAAGAAGGCTCCTGATATCTTATTAAAACTTGCTATGTCAGAATGTAAGATTGGATCTACAAATATAAAAATTTATGGA
>CAYMIQ010000120.1:0-1685 GCA_964390605.1 uncultured Rickettsiales bacterium | reverse complement strand
CATTGTCTCAGTTAGAGAAATAGAATGAGGCGTGGAAGACATTTGCTATCCTAGATACTAAATTTCCAGATTCCTCTTCCCACATTCTGACAAGAGTAGCTGAAGAGAAAACACGAAATAGTTGCTAGTTTTTTTTATTAAGAATTGAAGAAAAAAAAAGAAAAGTATCTTTCTAAAATTACCTCACACGAGTTTGGTAAAATTTTCTCAAATTTTGGCCCATTTGAATCAAGGCCGGAAATTGCTGTTGGGGTGTCAGGCGGTGCGGACAGTCTTTTATTAACTTTGTTGCTGCGCGAATGGGTTCTTAAAAAAAATGGAAAACTTACAGCTCTTATAGTCAATCATAACTTAAGATCAGGATCAGTTGCAGAAATCCAGCGCCTAAAATCTTGGCTGAATAAGTACAAAATTAATTATAAGGTTTTTAATTGGCTGGGGAAGAAACCTAAGACTGGAATTCAAGAAATTGCAAGATCCGTAAGATTAAGGATGCTTACTGAATGGTGCCTAAAAAAAGGGGTTCTTCACCTGTGTTTGGCGCATAACCTTAATGATCAGGCAGAGACATTCTTGATAAGATTATCGAGAGGAAGTGCGGTTTATGGTTTATCCGCTATGGCACCGATTTCGGTTTATAAGCATGTCCGCTTTCTAAGACCATTTCTTTTTATCGAGAAAGAGAGAATCATTTTTACTTTAAGGCAGATGCAGCAAGACTGGATCGAAGATCCATCTAATGTAAACACTACGTTTCAGAGAGTGAGGATGCGCAATATCAGCTCCATTTTAGATAAAGAAGGTATTGGCAATAACAGATTATCAGAGACTTCTAAAAACCTAGGTCGTGCTAAAGCTGCTATTTTAGATAATGTTTCCGGCTTGGCCGCAGAGTCCGTCAGCATCTATCCGGAAGGTTATGTAACTTTAGATCGCGAAAAATTTTTACAAGCACCTGAAGAAATCAGGCTGAGACTTTTATCGCATATTTTTATGTGTGTTTCCGGGAAAGAATTTCCACCCCGCCTGAAAAATTTAGAACGCGTAGACAAACTATTGCATCGTCCAAAATCGATTATTGGGAGCACACTTCATGGTTGCCAGATTGAATCTTTGAAAAAACCGACCTTAAATAACCAGGTAGGATTTTTTAGGGAGGCGGCTTCGGTCTGGGATAAAAAAACCCTGCTAAACAAACAGGCCTTTATTTGGGATAATCGATTCCATGTCAGTTGTGATATTAAGAGTACAGGTATATATTGTGCAAAATTAGGTACAGCGGGATTGCAGCAGGTATCAAAATTTATTCCTAAAAAAGGGATGGAGACCATTCCGCAAAAAGTTAAATTAACACTACCGGCTTTATGGAAGGGTAGGAGACTTATGTCAGTTCCGCATCTTAATTTCCGTAAATCAGGAAAAAATGACCTTTTTTATCACTCAGAAGCTACTTTTAAGCCATCAGTTTCTCTAGGAATACACACAACATGGGTTGTTTAATGGTTTTTTTTAACTATCTATATTATAAGGATTTATAATATAATACTGTTGTTTTAATGTTTCTATTATGAAGGGTATAATTCTACGAATAGATGAATAGTTCTGGTAAAAATATTTTTATCTGGATAATAATTGGCCTGATCCTTATTTCCTTATTTAACTTGTTTAGCGGTTCGGTGCGTGGC
>CAYMIQ010000119.1:0-3697 GCA_964390605.1 uncultured Rickettsiales bacterium | reverse complement strand
TTTTAAGAAACTTTAAGGGAAGAGTTCTGTACGCCATCAAAGCAAACCCCTCCCCAATAATTATTAAAACTATTTATGAAGCTGGAATCAGAGATTTTGATGTTACTTCGCTATCAGAAATTGAAAGAGTTCATACGCTTAAGGGATCAACTCTATATTTTATGAATCCAGTGAAAGGGCTACATGATATTCGGACCGCATATTTTAAATATGGGGTTAAAGATTTTGCCCTAGATTGTACAGAGGAGCTCGAAAAGATTCTGGCAATCACCAATCATGCTAAAGATTTAAATCTGTACATACGGATAGCTGTTAGCAACAAATTCAGCAAACTACCTCTAGAAAATAAATTTGGCGTTTCAGGAAGGCGGGCTATTCATTTGCTAAAAGAAGCCAGAAAAGTAAGCCACAAACTGGGCATATGCTTTCATATTGGATCACAAGCTATGCAACCTTCAGCCTATTCTATAGCTATAAATAAAGCTTTTGATTTAATCGAAAAATCTAAAACTTCTATAGATACTATTGATATAGGTGGAGGCTTTCCTGCAATTTATCAAAATGCTGTCCCACCATCTCTAGATTCTTATCTAGAAATAATTCATAAGACCATTCAGACTAAGGCCCCTGACCAAAATTGTGAAATTTTATGCGAACCGGGGCGTGCGCTGGTTGCTGAATCTGGCTCCTTGCTAGTTCAAGTCAATCTTAAAAAAGGAAAGTTTCTTTACATCACTGAGGGATCATACGGTGCGTTATTTGATGCTGCTCACCTAGATTTTATATATCCTGTCAAGATGCACACAATGCGCCGAAAAGTTATTAGCGACGTTATACCTTTTTCACTCTATGGACCAACCTGTGATAGTAAGGATTTTTTACCTGGACCATTTATGATTCCATCAAATGTAGAAATAGGGGATTACTTAGAGATTGGTCTAATTGGCGCCTACGGTCTAACTATGCGCACAAGGTTCAATGGATTTTATTCAAACAAATTAGTTCAAGTTTTTGATGATCCAATGCTCACCATGTATTTTAATGGATCAAGAAAATCTGAAACAACTTTGATCTCTGTATCCGCGTAAAAGATTCCTTCACAAAATGGCAAGACAAAGCAATCAAAAAGCAGCATTACTAAGCAAACCTATTCAACACATAGATATTCAGAATTTTGACTCTACGCCATTAATCGAAGCAATGGATAATATGTCGTTCAGTTCACGCGATCTTTCAAAGGCCACAACCATATTCAACGATATGCTGCGTGATAAAGATTGCACAATTATACTAACTCTTGCCGGATCAACATCGGCCGCTGGTTGCATGAAAATTTATTCCGACTTGGTAAAGTACAACATCGTTGATGTAATAGTGGCAACCGGGGCAAGTATAGTAGATATGGATTTTTTTGAGGCACTCGGCTTCAGACATTATCAAGCTGAAAAAATAGTAAGCGATGAAAAATTAAGATCCTTATATATCAACAGAATCTATGACACCTATATTGATGAAAAAGAGCTGCAAATTTGTGATAAGACAATTTCAAAAATAGCAAAATCACTTCAACCAAGACCATATTCATCTAGAGAATTTATTGCAGAGATGGGTAGATGGTTGGTGAAACATGGAAAAAAAAGAGATTCTCTTGTACAAACAGCATATGAACATGGTGTTCCAATTTTCTGCCCAGCCTTTACAGACTCAAGTGCTGGATTTGGTCTTGTCCATCATCAAGCAAAGAATCCAAAAAAACATCTAACAATAGACTCGGTAAAAGATCTTAGGGAAATAACAGAAATAAAGATCCGATCTAGAGAAAGTGGAATCGTTATGATTGGGGGTGGAGTGCCAAAAAATTTTGCTCAAGATACGGTAATTTGCGCGGAAATCCTTGGTAGAAAAACTAAGATGCATAAATATGCAATCCAAATTACTGTAGCCGATGTAAGAGATGGATCCTGTTCAAGCTCTACACTCAAGGAAGCATCATCGTGGGGAAAGGTTGATACAGCAAAGGAACAAATGATCTATGCTGAAGCAACAACAGTTCTTCCTTTAATTGCAAGCCAAGTATTTCATGGAAAAAATTGGGAACACCGGAAGAGATTCCAATACAACAGATTACTAGAAGAGTTAAGTTAGTTGTTAAATCTCGAGAAATCAGAAAATGGTTTTCTTGGAATTGAGAAAAATGATGCAACGAATTATGCTGCATCTAAAGCCATTATCATTCCTTTTGGATTAGAGAAAACCGTAAGCTATGGGTCTGGAACAAAACATGGTCCCCAAGCAATTATCAAAGCATCCCACCAAGTAGAGTTATTTGATGAAGAGTTGTGGTGCGAAGCATATAAAAAATATGGGGTCTCGACACTAAAACAACCAAAAATAAATACTAATATCCATTCCGCACTGAAACAGTTAGAAAATATCGTAAGCCGAGTTCTGGAAAATAATAAATTTCCCCTAATCTTGGGTGGTGAGCACTCTGTCATTGCGGGGTCAATTCGCCCATTCGTAGAAAAATACAAGGATTTAGCCATACTACATTTTGATGCACATGCAGATCTAAGAAATGAATATCAAGGACAGAAATTTTCTCACGCATCTGCCTTACGTAGATGTATGGATTTTAGCAATATAAAACTTATTTCTGTCGGGATTAGAAATATATCTACAGAAGAAATTTCCTTCTTACGAAAAAATCGCAGAAGAATCAAAATTTACTGGGCGAAAGATAAACCTAATTGGGATATCAAAAAAATTATATCATCACTAAAAGATAAATCTGTTTATCTCACTTTCGATGTTGACGTTTTCGACAGTTCTATTATGCCAGCAACCGGAACACCTGAGCCAGGAGGTCTCTTTTGGGATGAAACAATAAGAATCATTCGAAGTGTTTCCAAAAAATGTAAAATCGTAGGCGCGGATATTAACGAATTATCTCCAAAAAAAGAGTTGGAAAGCTGCAACTTTCTCGTCGCAAAATTAGCGTATAAAATATTGAATTATGTTCTTTCCTAATATCTAACTTTACCCAAAAGTGGGACTCCACGTTGTGTGCATAACTTAGGGTAAATCCTTACGTATAACTTCCTCAACTGGAGCTGCTATTGGTGGGGCAAATTGCTCGTCGTCTTTATGCAAAGTATGATCAAGGGGTGTTATGTGGTGGGACGGCTGCATGAAAGCATTATAAACAATAATCAGGCCAATTCCCAAAATTACAGAAAGTATAAGAATCAAAATATTACGATACATTAAATATATGATAACTATAAATAAATAGTATGGAAGTAATAATAACTATGAAAAATATTGGTTGCGGGGGGAGGATTTGAACCTCCGACCTTTGGGTTATGAGCCCAACGAGCTACCGGACTGCTCCACCCCGCGATAAATCTGATAAAATTATATAGCAGTATGCAAAGAAGTATCAAAAAATAAAGGCCTGGCAGCGACCTACTCTCCCACGCCTTAAGACGCAGTACCATCGGCGCTGAGGGTTTTCACTTCCGAGTTCGAAATGGTATCGGGTGCCTTGCCCCTCGCTGTAACCACCAGACCAAAATTATATTTTGTATGTGGTAAAAGTTTGAGATCGTTCTCAAGTATTCTCGAGCTATTAGTACTAGTTAGCTTCACACATTACTGCGCTTCCACACCTAGCCTATCAACGTGGTGGTCTTCC
>CAYMIQ010000118.1:0-3709 GCA_964390605.1 uncultured Rickettsiales bacterium | reverse complement strand
GAATTTATGATTTCTGCTAACGAAGCAGTAGCGGAAGAGTTGTCTAAAAATCATCATCCATGCATTTTTAGGGTCCATGAACGTCCATCAGAATCGAAGTTAGAAATATTGGAATCCACCCTATCTGCTTTAAATCTTTCTTTGCCAAAAAATATAAACCCAAAACCGAAACATTTTAGAGAAATTTTGAGTCAGGCAAAAAGTAGGAATATTTTTACGTTGGTAAATGAATTAGTATTAAGATCACAATCTAAAGCTGAATATAGCCCTAAAAATGCAGGACATTTTGGTTTAGGGTTGAAAAATTATACGCACTTTACCTCACCTATCAGAAGATATTCTGATTTGATAGCACATCGTGCACTGATTTCTAAATTAAAGTTAGGAAACGACGGATTGAATGACTCAAGCATATCAAATCATATATCAGAAACTGAAAGAAGGTCAGAAGCGGCAGAAAGAGAGACATTTGAACGTTTGGTAGCTAGTTTCCTTAGGAAGGATATAGGGAAGCTATTCAAAGGAACCGTAAGCGGAGTAACTAACTTCAATATATTCGTGCGAATATCACAATATGGTATTGATGGCATTGTGCCATACAGAAATATGAGAAAATACTATCGTTTTTTCGATCAAAGAAAACAAATGCTGGTAGGGCGAAATGGTCAATATCTGAAACTAGGAGAGGAGATAAAAGTAAAAATCGAAGAATCAGACAAGATTACAGGGGGTCTCATTCTAAGCATAGCCCCGTAAAAAGAACTAGCAAGGCGGCTTCTCAAAGAGCTCTATTTCTTTGACTTTTGCAATTAAGCTGAAATCTTCCTGCTCCAATAAAAAACCCAAAACTACACCTTCTTTATTAAGATATAGCGTAACCTCATGCTCCGGCACTATGCTCTCTTTTTTCAGACTGAAAAATCCTTGACGAATTGGCCAATAGTTTTGATCAATAAAATCTAGCGTACTTGCACCATGATCTTTAATGGAAAAGTTAAATTTTTCTGACCCATGCTTTTTTGAACCTATAACAGCGTTAACCTCAAAAAGCCCATCCTCAGATCCGCCATCAAAAACTATCCTATTCAATATTTTTTCTCCAGCAGCAGCACTGGCTATTAAAATAGTAAGGTGATTCATTGGAAAAATAGCGTTGCTTGGCAAAAGTGAATATTTTCCAGAAGGGGCACTGTATGACACTCCTCCAGATTTGTCATTTTTGTCTGCCGATCCCGTATATTTTGCGCTTATGCTACCATTGAATCTCGAAACGAAATCAAAGTCATACTCCTTACCATCTTTTGACTCAAGACCAATAATATCAATTTCATTATTGCTTTTAAGTCCATTGATATCTGTCAATGTAACGTTAATTTTTTGGATCGTAGCCCATCCTTTTTCACAAGCATCATTCATTTCTATCACTGCAAAGCCATCGGCATCAACAATACTTTGGAAATTGGAAATATTCTTCTGGCTGATATTTATTTCATACACTGCCCGATGCGAAACGAGACCCCCGGCCAAAACAGGAAAAGATGCCAGGAATAGCAAAAATAATGATATACAAGTACCTAAACTAGAAAATACTTTCCTTTGATTAATCATTTTTTCTCCTTCTTGTTGCTAATGGTAATACCAAGCTCCTTGAGCCTCTTTGGATCAACTTTAGACGGAGCATCCATTAACAGATCCTGTGCTCTTTGATTCATTGGAAAGGCTATCGCTTCTCTAATATTGGGCTCGTCAGCAAGTAGCATAACAATTCTATCTATACCGGGAGCGCAACCTCCGTGTGGAGGTGCTCCGTACTTAAATGCGTTAATCAACCCTGGAAATTGAGAATCCACATCCTTCTTTGAATAGCCAGCAACTGCAAAGGCCTTATACATTATTTCTGGAACATGGTTTCTAATGGCGCCACTAGACAGCTCAACACCATTACAAACGATGTCATATTGCCAAGCTTTAATCTCCAGCACATCTTTGGTCTCAAAGGCATCAATCCCTCCCTGTGGCATAGAAAACGGATTATGACTGAAAATAATATCCTCAGACTCTTCGTCTTTCTCATACATCGGATAATCGACGATCCAGCAAAATGAAAATCCATTACTCTTGATCAATTTAAGATCTTGCGCGATCTTTGTCCGAACAATTCCAGAAAAATTATTTGCCTCCTTCACAACATCACAAACAAAGAAAATGGAATCACCCTGCTCTAGGTTTGCTGTCTTTTTGATTTGATCAAGCTTGCTATCTTCCAGATTCTTTGCGATAGGTCCTTTTGCAGATTCTGAGAAGGAAATATAACCCAAACCAGCCTTACCTTGCTCTTGTGCCCAAATATTATATTTATCAAAAAAACTTCTCGCCATCTCGGAGGTTTTAGGCGCGGGAACGCCACGCACAACACAACCTTGTTCTATTTTATCAGCAAAAATTCTAAAGCTTGATCCTCGAAAAATATCGGTCATATCAGAAATAATAATTGGATTACGCAAATCGGGTTTATCGGAACCGTACTTTAATACCGTTTCTTGAAATGGAATCCTCGGAAACGGAGGTTTGGTAACCGTTTTTCCATTGCCAAATTCTTTAAAAACTTCATAAAGAATAGGTTCAATCGCAGCAAAAACCTCATCTTGAGTGACAAAGGACATTTCAAAATCGAGTTGATAAAATTCTCCAGGAGATCTGTCCGCTCTTGCATCTTCATCACGAAAACAAGGTGCTATTTGGAAGTAACGATCAAAACCAGCAACCATAAAAAGCTGTTTAAAAAGCTGCGGAGCCTGAGGCAAGGCGTAAAATTTACCAAGATGCAACCTGCTAGGCACTAAATAATCCCTAGCCCCCTCAGGGGAACTTGAAGTTAAAATAGGAGTCTGAATCTCTAAGAAACCTGCATTAGTCATCTTTTTTCTGATACTAGAAATAACATCAGATCTTAAAATGATATTTTTATGTAATTTTTCTCTGCGTAAATCCAAGAATCTATATTTTAAACGTAAATCCTCTGGCGAATCATCGTCAACCGCAACCTGAAACGGAATAGTTTCTGCAGCACTAAGCAGATTAACTTTTGTAATTTTCAGCTCAACCTCACCCGTTGGTAGGGTCTTATTAATAGTTTCCTGATCCCTTGAGGTTACTGCCCCCTCAAGAGTCACTACACTTTCTAAATGTAACTTCTCAAGTTTCTGAAACTCTGAATTTTTAGTATCTATTACACACTGAGTCAGCCCAAAATGATCACGCAAATCAATAAATAACAGATTTCCATGGTCCCTTTTTCTGTGAATCCAGCCTGACAATTTAGCAGAAATCCCAACATCTTTTGACCGCAGCTCGTTACAGAGATGAGTTCGATAAATATTTTTCATTCTTTTTGTTCAATATTCTGACAATTATCATTAATGTCTTTATTTTAACACATTTTGCAAAAAATGAGATTAACCTATATTCACAAATGCGGTCAAAAGTATATACAAGTTTTATGCATTTATTAAAAAAAGATACTGAAATAAAAAAATTCTGCCTACATGCTAGTAACGAAAAGTTCGTTGCCGTAGATACCGAGTTTATGAGAACTAAAACATATTGGCCGAAATTATGCTTGATACAAATTGCAACCTCAAAAAAAGCTGTCGTTATCGATGCATTGACAGACAATGGAAATGCAGTTATAGTATCAGGAAAAGTTTTA
>CAYMIQ010000117.1:0-3721 GCA_964390605.1 uncultured Rickettsiales bacterium | reverse complement strand
GATACACCCCATAACTGCTAAATTCATCTCCTCAACACCAGGATATTTTTTCCTCCAAACAGGCATTTTATGTCTCACATAGTCCTGTATCTTTTCTGCTAATTCTTGAAAAAATGAGCTAGTAGTCCTTCCGCAGCCTGGACAAGCTGAAACTTGTGGTAAAAAAGATCGAAGCCCCATGGACTGTAGAATTTCCTGCGCAACAATCACCTCCTGAGTCCTATCACCACCAGGTTCCGGAGTTAATGATATGCGAATCGTATCGCCGATGCCCTCTTGTAACAGTACTGATAATGCCGCTGTTGATGACACAATCCCCTTTGACCCCATCCCTGCCTCGGTTAAGCCTAAATGCAACGGATAGTGACATCTCTTAGCCAATTTTCTATATACCTTAATCAAGTCCTGAACTCTGCTTACTTTACATGACAATATAATTTTATCTTCTCCTAAGCCCAGCTCCACAGCGCGCTTAGCACTTTCCAGCGCTGAAGTCACAATAGTTTCTCTCGTAACTTCGTTAGTATCCCAAGGTTCTTTTCTTTTGGCATTCTTGTCCATCATAGAAGAAAGCAAATCCTGATCTAGGCTACCCCAATTAACTCCAATACGAATCGGGCGCTGGTAGTGCATTGCCGATTCAATCATTTTAGAAAAATGAAGATCTTTTTTCTTACCAAATCCGACATTACCTGGATTAATTCGATATTTGTCCAAGGATTTAGCGCAATCAGGATATTCCGTAAGGAGTTTATGACCTATATAATGAAAGTCCCCGATAAGAGGGACAGTAATATTTTTCTTCATAAGCTTTTCTTTAATTTTTGGAACAGCCTTAGCAGAATCATCCCGATCAACAGTAATTCTTACTAGCTCAGATCCCGATAAGGATAGGGAGGTCACTTGCTTTACAGTAGAAGATACATCAGCCGTATCCGTGTTGGTCATCGACTGCACGACCACAGGCGATCCGCCACCAACAGACACGGATCCCACTTTAACTAAAGAGCTCTTCCTTTTATTTCTAGGCAAACTTACCATCAATTATGATTTTTTATTTATCCATATATTATTCAAATATCTTTCTTTCGACAACTTCACCTTCGTCGCCAAATTGCCCCTGCAAGGCGCCATCAATATACATCTCAAGCAAAGCAGCATTACTTACGGTTAATCGCAAATCAGGAAACTTGGCAAACTCATAATTCTTGCCCGCTTCCATTAATGAAGAAAAAATCACCCCTTCATTAGAAGTTAACTCTACCCAAACATCTTCCTTAGCTTTTAGCGAAAAATATATATCCCGGCTCTCGTCTACTATAGAAATCGCGTCAGGGTCTAAATCTAGTTCAACGCTTTCCGAAAATAAAATTTTTTCTGTTTCATGTTCTGAGGAAACAAGACCTGAATCTTCAAAAAACGGCTGTTTCTCATCTTTTACATCTGTAATAAGGTCAACTTCATTTTCCTGCCCTGTGCCTTGATCCAAGGGCAAAGAAGAATCTACGCCATCTTGATTTATTACAATAATTTCTTGGTTTTGGTTAGCTACCTGATTCATGGGACCTTCCGTAGTAGAATTATAAAAAAAATTTACCCAAACTCCATAGGCCACAAAAAAACAGAGTATAGAAGTTAAAATAAACATGTTTCTTGCAAAGCTTGAGTCGGACATGGGTTTAATTACAATATGTGGTTTTTGATCTTCAGTTTTTTTACAATCTCGATAATTCTTGATGATTAAACTAGAATCTAGATCTACGATATTTGCATAATTTTTTAGGAATCCAATAGTATAGGCCTCCCCGGGTGGAAGCGAATCGAACCTACCAGCCTCTATAGACTTTAGATATCCGATTGGAATATTACTTTCACTCGCAATATAATCTAAATGAAAATTTTTTCGTTTTCTTGCGGATGCCAAAGACGAACCAAGTCGCCTTAATCCCTCTTTTTCGTCTTCAGGATTAGACGCATTATCCACAGTTGTATCGTTATCCGTATCCATGTTAATTTCTATACTTTGCTTTTATTGTAAATTAAAAAAGCCAGAAATAACACAATTTAGACCTTCCTCTTTCTCAAAACCTCAAGCGCCTGATCCAATAACTCGTTCATGATTGTCTGTGCCGGCTGTTCAGAATGAACCATGCCAACGCTCTGGCCAGCCATCAAGGATCCAGATTCAATATCACCATCAATTACTGCTTTTTTCAGGGCGCCAGCCCAAAAATGCTCTATTTGTAATTGACCTTCGATCTTCGTAATAGCACCTTTCATAAACTTCTGAATAACATCATTTTGCAGTGCAATAAAATCTTTGGATGCAAGATTCTCTAGAGCTCTGACCGGTATAACCGGGAAACGGTCGTCAACCTGCACGGACGGTCTAGCGTCGCGCGCTGATGAATGAATTAAAATTTTTTTGAAATTAGGGTGTGCAATTGACTCAGTTGCACACGCAAACCTAGTGCCGAGTTGACAACCAGCGGCTCCCATTTCTAGGTATGAAAGTATAGACTCTCCTCTTCCTATTCCACCAGCGACAAAGATTGGGACCTCGTTAATATTTGGTATCATTTCCTGTGCTAGAACATTTGTAGAAACAGGACCGATATGGCCACCCGCCTCCATTCCTTCAATTACCAAAGCATCAATGCCAAGTTTTATCAATTTCTTAGCAACAGGTAACGTGGGGGCAAAAGATATAACTTTTACATTTGCACTTTTAAGTTTTGAAACCAATTTCTTGCTTGGTATACCGCCCGCAAGAATAATATGATTAACTTTTTCTGCAATACAGACGTCAGTCAGTCTGTCTAAATCAGGATGAAGTAGTATAAGATTAACGCCAAACTTAGCCTTGGTAAGTCTAAATGTAGCCTTAATTTCATCACGTAAATTTTCTGGCGACATGGATCCACAAGCGATAACTCCAAAACCTCCAGCTTCAGAAATAGCAGAAACCAAATGACGTTCTGATAGCCACGTCATAGCACCTGCCATTATGGGTAGTTTACAACCTAAAAAATCGGCGCCTTCACGAAATAATTGATCTAATTTTTTTTTAGCAACACTTATTTCCATTAACTCTATTTCTGCAATCCAAAAGCCTTGTGCAGCGCTCTCTGAGCTAACTTAGCTTTGTTGCGAGCAATTAAAACGCTTATCTTAATCTCAGAAGTTGAAATCACGAGTATGTTGATTTTGCTTTTTGCTAAAGTTTTGAACATATTTTGGGCAACACCAGGATAACTTCTCATTCCGATACCAACTATTGAAATTTTTGCTACGGACGAATCTGCCATTAACCTCTTAAAGTCTATGGACTTCTTTCTTTGATTCAACACAGAAACAACTTTGTTTAAATCGCCCCTATCAACAGTAAAAGTAAGGTCTGTCAGGCTACCATCTGCGGAAACATTTTGCACGATCATGTCAACATTGATATTAGCATTGGACAATGGGCCAAAAATTTTCGCTGCTATGCCGGGCTTGTCAGATATTCCAATTAAAGTTATTTTAGACTCGTTAGCGTTACAGGCGATGCCGCTAACAACTTGCTTTTCTAGTCTTTCACTTTCATCGACAACCATTGTTCCATCCTCCTCACTGAACGACGATCTCACGTGAATGGGGACATTGTACTTCTTGGCAAAGGTCACCGAGCGGATCTGCAGGACCTTCGCACCCAGGCTGGCCATCTCGAGCATCTCATCAT
>CAYMIQ010000116.1:0-3725 GCA_964390605.1 uncultured Rickettsiales bacterium | reverse complement strand
AAAGATGGAGTTCTAATGGCGAACTTTAGAGCAGACAGAGTTCGTGAGATACTCACTTCATTAGTCGATAAGAATTTTGTTGGTTTCAAAAGAAATAAAATTATCAAATATTCATCGGTCATGGGTCTGACTAAATACTCATTTAGATTAAATACCCTGATGGATACATTATTTCCAAATGAGATTATTCATAATAGTATTGGTGAGGTGGTCTCAAAAAATGGTTTCCAACAACTCAGAATGGCTGAAACTGAGAAATATGCTCATGTGACTTTTTTTCTTAATGGTGGGGAGGAGGGGCAATTTGAAGGAGAGTTTAGAAGGCTTATCCCCTCACCACGCGTTGCAACTTATGATCTTAAGCCCGAGATGTCAGCCTATGAGCTGACGAGTGCTCTATCTGAGGCAATAGAAAGTAAAAAATACCAATTTATAGTCGTCAATTATGCCAATCCAGACATGGTTGGTCATACAGGCGTAATGTCGGCTGCAATAAAAGCAGTAGAAGTGATTGATTCGTGTTTAGGTAAGATTATTAATTCAATTCAGCAAGTTAAGGGCGCGGTATTTTTACAGCTGATCACGGAAATATAGAAATTATGCGGGATGCTAAAACCGGGATAGCTCACACTTCTCATACTCACAATCCAGTTCCAACCGTATTGTTTGGGGCCCCTAAGAGTGTAAAGAAATTGAGAAATGGATCCCTTGCTGACATTAGTCCTACTTTGCTTGATTTAATGGGGCTCAATAAGCCAAATGAAATGTCTGGTCAATCTTTGTTAATCAGAAATTAATTGCAGTGTATTCAAGATATTTACCCCCAATTACTTTTTCGATTATCGTCCTATCATTATCTCTTATTGTGCACGCGGACGATTTTTCTAAGAAACAAAGAGAGCTAGAGGTTATTGAAAAAAAGATAGATTTACAGACTTTAGATTCAGAGAAATTAGATAAAAGAAACAAGTCATTATTTGCTGACATTAGAAAAATTCAAGAAGAACTTGTAAAATCTGCAAAGCTGATACAAAACGGAGAAACTGAACTTAGTTTAATCGAAGAAAAAATAACGCAAGAATCAGATATTTTAGATAAAAGCCGAAGATCTATTTTTTCAAAACGTCAAACTATTAGCCAACTTTTTGCTGCTCTCGAAAGGGTGGCGCTTGAATCTCCAAGTCGATTAATTTTTTATCCCGATCGGCCAATAAAAAAAATTCATAGTATTATGCTTATGCGCAGTTATCTGCGCACTTTACAGGACAGGATATCATCATTAAACGACGGTTTTGAGAAGGTTAATAATCTTATTGATAATTTATCTTTTCAGAAAGATCAATTAGTTGCGAATTTAAATAACCTCGATTTGAAAAGAATCGAACTTCAAGACTTATTAGATAAGAAATCTGTTTTGAGTCAAAAATTGAGCACTGAAAAAAATCAAATTCATAAAAAGACTACTGAGTTGAAAGATGAGGCAAAATCTTTAGAGGAGTTAATCCAAAATTTACGTGCTAAACCTATTGCAAAAGAATCAACACCCGAGATTCAGGATGCCGAAATCAATATTGCCATGAAGGTTGTAACTCCTGTTGAATTGCTCGCATATTCAGGATTTCCTTTCAGAAAAGCCAAAGGTAAGGTGATTTTACCTGCTCAAGGGAAAGTTACCTTAAAACATGATCCTTTGGAAGATGCAAAAAAGATGCAGGGCATCTATATTGTTACTCGAAAAAATGCACAGGTTGTTTCGCCCTATGATGGAAAAGTAATATTTGCTGATGATTTCAGAGATTATGGAAAACTCTTGATTATCTCTCATGGTGATGGTTATCATACTTTATTGGCTGGAATGTCAAAAATTACTTGCAAACCTGATGAGAAAGTAATTGTTGGAGAACCCGTCGGTGTTATGGGTAGTGTGTCAAATGCATCAAACAAATTATATATGGAAGTGCTTCATATCAAAAAGCCGATCGACTTTCTTCCTTGGTTAGCCAAGGAAAACGTTGTAGGCTAAATCTTAAGAAATGAAAATATTTAGAATTATCTTATTATTTTTAATTGTTTTTCCTGGGCCCGCAATCTCAGATGATCTGTCAGATGCCTATAGGAATTTTAAAACTTTTGGTGAGGTATTTGAGCGTATCCGAGAGGATTATGTTGAATCTGTGGAAGACGAAGAGCTAATCGATTCTGCTATCAATGGTATGTTGACCGCACTAGATCCTCACTCTGGTTATTTGAATGAAAAAGATTTCTCTTACGTCCGTACACAAACTAAGGGTGAGTTTGGGGGGCTTGGGATAGAAGTTACTATGGAAGATGGTCTCGTAAAAGTTATATCACCTATCGATGATACTCCTGCTGCTGCAGCTGGAATTAAATCTGGAGATTTAGTTACTCATTTGAATGGAGATCCTGTTTTAGGTCTTACTCTTAATGAAGCCGTTGATCTTATGCGCGGACCAGTAGATACGGAAATTATTTTAACAGTCAGGAGAAATCAAAACGAGATTTTAGAGATTAAGATTATCAGGGACATTATTAAAGTGCGGTCGGTCTATTCTCGTTTGGAGGATAAGATTGGTTATTTAAGAATTACTACTTTCAACGAGCAGGCATCTGTTGGGTTGTTGCGGGAAATGGATGATCTCGTTAAGAATGCTCAAGGGGAGTTGTCAGGTATAATTCTTGACTTAAGAAATAATCCAGGTGGTTTGCTTGATCAAGCGGTAAGAATTTCTGATTCATTTTTGTCAAAAGGAGAAATTGTTTCAACGCAAGGTAGAGATGGAAAAGACACCAAGAGATTTACTGCTAAGCCTGGTGACATAACTGGAGGTATGCCCATGGTGGTACTTATAAATCAAGGAACAGCTTCAGCTTCTGAAATTGTTGCAGGTGCATTACAAGATCATAAAAGAGCAATTATCTTGGGAACTCGCTCTTTCGGTAAAGGGTCAGTACAGACTATTATTCCAATCAATAATCAGGGTGCTATGAGATTGACTACTGCCTTGTATTATACGCCGTCAGGCAAGTCAATACAGGCCGAAGGTATTGAACCAGATATTTATACTGAACAGCTTGAACTTAAGGACGTAAGTGGAAAAAATGATAATAGAGAGAAAGACCTCAGGGGTGCTTTAAAAAATATTCAATCCGATAATTCTTCTGATTCAGGAAAAGATTCTGATATCCCAGATCTAAAAACAGAAAATAATAAGGAATTATCTAAGGATTATCAATTGTCCCGGGCTGTCGATTTATTGAATAGCTTATCTATTTATAATCAACACAGCATTAATTAATTTTTTCAAATCTTAGCAATGGGTAGATTTCTTTCACATGGATTTGAGAAACTTCCATACAGGTTGGGTGTGGGTGGAGTAGTTATAAATTCTTCCAACAAAGTATTCGCCGGCCAAAGAATTGATAGCAACAAAAGTGCTTGGCAAATGCCGCAAGGCGGTATTGATGTAGGCGAATCTCCAGCTGATGCTCTAAGGCGAGAGCTTGCAGAAGAAATCGGCACGAATAATTTACAGATTATTCACCAATCCGATCGTTGGTTTTACTACGACTTGCCAAAACATCTTATCCCTAAAATTTGGAATGGTAAATTTAGAGGACAAAAACAAAAATGGTTTGTGTTAAAGTTTATTGGTGAAGATGCGGAAATTAATATCAAGACGGATAAGCCAGAGTTTAGTGACTGG
>CAYMIQ010000115.1:0-3728 GCA_964390605.1 uncultured Rickettsiales bacterium | reverse complement strand
GTAACCCAACAGTAGAAAAGTATCAAGAAACAAAGGCCCTACTAGAAGGCACAGAAGACTGTCGAGCTACAGCAACCGGAATGGCAGCTGTGTTCTCATCTCTAATGTGCCAATTAAAATCAGGCGATCGCGTCGTTTCATCGAGGGCGCTCTTTGGATCATGTCATTATATAATTACGGAAATTTTACCTCGCTATGGAATAGAAGTAGTGTTGGTCGATGGTATAGATCTGAACCAATGGGAAAAAGCCTTAAAGAAAAAGACAAAATTAATCTTCTTAGAAACCCCATCCAACCCCACGTTAGAAATAATAGACCTGTCAACCGTATCTAAATTAGCCCATGCAGCCGGTGCAAAAGTGATAGTTGACAACGTATTTGCTACACCAATTTTACAAAGCCCAACTGACTTTGGTGCGGATATAGTTGTCTACTCAGCAACGAAACATATTGATGGACATGGGCGCTGTTTAGGAGGGGCGGTGTTAGGAGATAAAAAATTCTGTCAAGATACATTAAAAATATTTATGAGGCATACAGGGCCAAGCTTAAGTCCATTTAATGCTTGGGTGCTACTGAAGAGTCTTGAAACGCTCTCATTAAGAGTCGAAACCCAATCAAAGGCAGCTAAGGAAATTGCCAACTTTCTATCCGAACAGAAAGGAATATCCAAAGTTATCTATCCGGAATTGCACAATCATCCTCAATACTCAATTGCTCAACAACAAATGAAGACGGGTGGCACGATTGTATCATTCGAGTTAGATCACAAAAATAAAAAAAACAAAAAGAAAGCAGCTTTTAAATTTCAAAATTCATTAAAATTAATAAAAATTTCTAATAATCTTGGTGATTGCAAAAGTTTAATCACTCATCCAGCAACCACTACACATCAAAGACTAACCCAAAAGGAAAGAAGAGAGTTATCTATAAATGATAACTTACTGAGAGTTTCTGCAGGTCTAGAAAACCTTGATGACCTAAAAGAAGATTTATACAATAGTTGTAAAAGTCTTTGATTATAAAAAAACATTTAAAAAAAAATAAATTTAAATAGTATATCAATCATTCAATAGATCATTAACTGAGCATGTACAGTAGAGTAAAAAGAAAGATACAGGTAAGCGTTCAACCAGTCTATTTGGAAGAACAGTCTACGCCTGAGGAAAATAAATATGTTTGGGCTTACCACATTAATATCACCAACAAAGGAAAAGAAACGGTACAGCTTGTTAGCAGGTATTGGAATATCACTGATTCGAATGGTTATGTGAAGGAAGTAAGAGGCAAGGGAGTTGTTGGCGAGCAGCCTGTGCTAGCGCCAGGAGAATCATTTGAGTATACTAGTGGCACCCCTCTTCAAGCGTCTTCGGGAATAATGCTTGGAACCTATCAAATGGTTACTGATAAAGGTGAAAAATTTGACATTGATATACCACCATTTTCACTCGACATCCCCGGAGAAAATAATCAGGTTAATTGATAGAGGCATAAAATTTCTATAGAATTTTTGAGATGGCAAAAGTAGAAAGAATAAAAAAAGACGACAGTCAAAAGGATCGCCCCACTAGAGAGCAAGCAAAAAGTGCGGTAAAAACTTTGCTGCTTTGGGCTGGAGATGATCCGAATCGAGAAGGGTTGAGGGGCACCCCTGATCGATTAGTAGATTCCTTTGACGAATATTTCTCTGGATACAAAAAAGATCCGAAGGATGTTCTGTCGCGTACATTCAAAGAAACCGAGGGATATGACGAAATGATTGCTTTAACCGATATTACATTTGAATCTCACTGTGAACATCATATGGCTCCCATAATCGGAAAAGCACATGTTGGTTACATTCCAAAAACTAAGGTAGTTGGAATTAGCAAAATTGCTAGGGTCGTAGAAATTTTTGCAAAACGATTACAAATACAAGAAAAGCTCACTACACAGATCGCAAATGCAATAAATGAAGTATTAAGTCCAAAAGGTGTAGGGGTTATTATTGAAGCATCACATCAGTGCATGAGCACAAGAGGCATTCATAAAACAGATGTTCTCATGGTTACCAGTAAAATGACTGGACTGTTTAGGGAAAATGCATCGACCAGAAAAGAATTTCTAGATCTAGTCGGAATTAGAGCAAATAAGATAAACGTAAAAAATTAACCTAGAAATTACTTTAAGAACGAAGTAACACATCAGAGAGTTAGTGCTGATTTTTCAGACTTTTGAAAATTGATTGATTTTCGTCCCATATTACTAATTTTAGGAACACTCATTTCGGTTTTGGGTTTTATTCTATTTTTACCCGCTGCCATTGATTTCGCAAATAATCAACAAAATTGGCGCGATTTTACCAACTGTGCACTGATTTCATTATTCATGGGAATTTCGCTCGTATTAGCAAACAAATCCGTCCTCAACAAAGCATCGGAGATCCAGACATTAAAAATGAATATCAGCCAAGCATTTATTCTTACCACATTAACTTGGTTATTCATTGCAATATTCGGAAGCTTACCCTTCGTGCTTACGGATCTTAATCTTAGTTTTACTGATGCTTTTTTTGAATCAATGTCGGGCGTCACTACAACAGGATCCACAATAATAGCGGATTTAAATAACGTATCAAAAGGACTGCTATTTTGGAGATCTACATTACAGTGGATTGGAGGTATTGGTATCATTGTGATAGCAATTTCCGTTCTACCACTATTGCAAGTAGGAGGTATGCAGCTTTTTAGAATGGAATCATCTGATACCTCAGAAAAAGTACTACCAAGAACAGCGCAAATAGCAGGTGGAATAAGTGCAATATATTTTTTACTAACCCTTGTTTGCGCAATTAGTCTGTGGGTATCAGGAATGACGGCTTTTGATGCTATTTGTCATTCTATGACGACCATTGCAACTGGGGGCTTCTCAACAGTTAACGGATCGATTGGGCATTTTGATAATCCTTCCATTGATTGTACAATCATGATCTTCATGCTGCTAAGTAGCTTACCTTTTGTGCTTTATTTACAGGCACTACAAGGAAATAATTTTGGGATTATCAGGGACACTCAGGTAAAGACATTTCTGATCTTTGTGCTAATTTCTGTTTTTGCATTAACAATTTGGAATTTATTACATACACAAAAAGATTTTTTGGATGCTCTGAGACTTTCTAGTTTTAATGCCATATCAATCATAACTGGCACTGGCTATACAACTACGGATTTCGATAATTGGGGAAGCTTTCCACTGATTCTTTTCCTATTTTTAATGATTACAGGGGGATGTGCAGGATCAACAACATGTGGTGTAAAAATTTTCAGACTCCAAATCCTCTACGTAACAGCTTTAAAACAAATTAAACAACTCATGCACCCTAGGGGAATTTTCATAGCATATTATAATCGGAAACAAATTCCACCCAATGTTGCAGAATCAGTAATGGGATTTTTCTTCATTTTCATTATTTCTCTCTTAACGCTAACGTTATGCCTTAGTTACATTGGGTTAGATTTTTTAACAAGTATTTCTGCAGCAGCCACTGCGATTGCTAATGTTGGCCCTGGTCTGGGTAATATAATTGGTCCAGAAGGAAACTTCTCTGGATTACCAGAAATTGCAAAGTGGTTGCTTAGTTTTGGTATGCTGATAGGAAGACTCGAATTCTACACGGTATTAGTACTGTTTCTACCTTCATTTTGGAAAGATTAAAAAGAAATCCCAGCTAATTTACCAATGAATTAGAA
>CAYMIQ010000114.1:0-3731 GCA_964390605.1 uncultured Rickettsiales bacterium | reverse complement strand
TCCGAGGATCTTGTCAGAAAAATGACTAATAATCTCGAGGTCCAGGGTGTTGTTGGATTCGCGTCTCATCCTGATGTTTTAAAGCAAGCAGGGGCTTCGGAAGCAGATATGTTAGTGGCGGTTACTGCTTCTGACGAGGTGAACATGGTTGCATGTCAGTTAGGTCATTCACTCTTTAAAGTCCCTACAAAAATAGCAAGAGTCAGAGAACAGCATTATTTAAAACCAGAATGGTCAGACCTCTTTTCTCCTGAAAATATGCCGATTGATCACATCATTTCACCTGAAATTGAAGTTGCAAATGCCATAAACAGAAGACTAGAAGTGCCTGGGGCTTTTAATTCTATCTCACTTTTTGAAGACCAAATTAAAATTATAGGAATCTTGATAGATAATAACTGTCCTCTTATTAATACACCGCTTGAACAAATCAAAACAACCTTTTCTGAATTTAATATAGTTGTTATTAGTATTTCCCGTGGTGGTAAATTGATATTACCAAAGCCTGATGAACAAATTTTTCCCGATGATGAAATATATTTTTTGGTTAAGGCTCAAGAATTAACACGAGCAATGAAAGCTTTTGGGTACGATCAGAATGCAGCACGAAAAATTGTGATAGCTGGAGGAGGTAATATAGGTTTACATTTAGCCCAAATAATTCAGGAAAAATTTTCTGATACAAATTTAAAATTAATAGAGATGGATGAAGCTTGTGCAGATCATGCAGCAAAAACTTTATCCAAAGGTATTGTATTGAAAGGAGATGCTCTAGATCCAGATGTTCTGAATGAGGCACATATAGCCGATGCGGAAACAATTATCAGCGTCACGAATGAAGAGGAAGTAAATATCTTATGCTCACTTTTGGCAAAAAGATATGGTTGTCAGCGTGCCGTTACTTTGATTAATACCATAACTTATAAATCATTGATAACAGATCTCGGGATTGATGTAGTTGTTGATCCAAGGGCAATAACGGTCTCTTCTGTTATGAGGCACGTGAGACGTGGAAAAATACGCTCGATATATTCTCTTGGCGAAGGGGTAGGTGAGATTATAGATCTTGAAGCGCTTGAAACGGCACCTATTATCGGTCAAGGAATCAAAGATATTAAATTTCCTAAAGGCGTAATAGTTGGCGCCATAGTACGCGAGAAGAATGTTGTCATGCCAGATCAAGAGATAACCATAAAAGCAAATGATAGATTGGTATTATTTGCTCCCGCTAACACTATCAAAAAATTAGAAAAACTCTTTTCAGTTAGATTGGAATTTTTTTAAAAGATGAAAACAATCTATTATTTGAACGGAAAATATATTCAAGCTTCGAAAGCGTTCGTGTCTGTTGATGATCGCGGCTTTCAATTTTCTGACGGTATTTATGAGGTTATTTGGGTATGCAACGGAAAACTGATCGATATTAATGATCATTTTTCCCGATTAAAGAAATCACTACATGGCATTTCCCTAAAATTATCTTTGAGTCTCCCAAATATCAGAAATATTATCTCAGGATTAATTGAGCGCAATAAAATCTATAATGGCTATGTGTACATCCAAATTACCAGAGGTATCGCAAAGAGGGACCATCAATTTCCAAAAAAAATTAAACCAACTATTTTATTTACTCTTACGAGGCACAAGAATCAGGATGATAAAGGAAACTTAAGGGGAATAAAAGTTGTAACCTTGGACGACTTTAGATGGCATAAATGCAATCTCAAATCTATCTCTTTGCTTGCCAATGTTCTTAGTAAGCAGCAAGCAATAGAAAGAGGTGCTGCGGAAGGGTGGTTTGTCAGGGATGGATTTATTACAGAAGGATCCACATCAAATGCGTGGATAATCACAAAGAAGAATCAAATAATAACCCACCCAACTAGTCGATTTATACTCCCTGGAGTGGCTAGAAATAGAGTGTTAAAAATAGCAAAAAAACTAGGAGAAAAAGTATACGAGGAAAAATTTACCGTTACCCAAGCGATGAGAGCAAAGGAGGCTTTTATTACGAGTACAACAAAATTTATTTTACCCGTTACCAAGATTGATAACAGGGCAATAGGTAACAAGAAGCCAGGCCCGATTACCGAGAAATTAAGATCTGCCTATCTTGAATATATAAGGACATAGCGTTTCTCTAGATCTAACTTTTTAAGTTTAATGATGTATTTATCATCAAATTATTGATATAAAAAATTGGGGGGTAGATTATGGAAGAAACTGCTAAGAATATTCAGGACACCTTTCTCAATCATATAAGAGCCAAGAAAACTGGGGTAACAGTTTTTTTGATTAATGGAGTTAAGCTTCAAGGCATAGTAACAAGTTTTGATAATTATTCTCTCCTATTAAAAAAGGATAGTGACTTACAGCTTGTGTATAAACATGCAATATCTACCGTTATGCCGGAAGAACCAATTAGCCTATATGATGGTGAAAAGGGAAAAAAATAAAAGACCATGAATTTATGTTTGTATTCTAATGCCTAAAAGTCCTTTCACGGCTAGGGTTATTGTTATTCATCCTGTATTGCCCAAAAAGAACAATAATACTAAACGTCTAAAAGAGGACATGTTAATAGAGATATTAGGCCTTGCGCGCGCCATAGATCTTAAAATAGTAGATAGTCAAATTACCGTACTAGGTCGCATTAAGTCTGGCACCTTTCTTGGTAGGGGTAAAATTGAAGAATTAAAAATTTCTATCTTATCCAAGAGAGTTAATCTAATCGTGATTAATCATTCATTGAGTCCAATACAGCAAAGAAATCTGGAGAAAGAGTGGCAATGCAAGGTAATTGATAGAACAGGATTAATTCTAGAAATTTTTGGAAAAAGAGCCATGACAAAAGAAGGTAGTTTGCAGGTTGAATTAGCATCATTGACTTACCAAAGCAGTCGGCTTGTCAGATCATGGACGCATTTAGAAAGACAAAGAGGTGGCTATGGATTTTTAGGTGGACCTGGCGAGAGACAAATTGAATCTGACCGAAGAATTATTTCAAAGAGGATAGCGAGGATTAAAGGTGAGCTAAATAACCTTAAGAAGATGCGCAAACTACATCGCACATCTCGTAAAAAAAACTCTCTCCCTATCATAGTGTTTGTTGGCTACACTAATGCAGGTAAATCAACTCTCTTTAATTATCTTACGAAGGGCAATAGCTTCTCTCATGATATGTTGTTTTCGACTCTTGACCCAAAAATGAAGAAAATCATTCTTCCGTCAGGAAAGGGAGCTGTTCTTTCTGATACGGTTGGTTTTATTTCTGATTTGCCCACTCATTTAATCGACGCCTTTCATTCGACTCTTGAGGAAATTCTAGAAGCTGACATGATAATTCATGTAAGAGATTGTCATCATAAAGAAACACATACCCAAAAAGATGACGTAGAAAAAGTATTGTGCGAAATAGGGCTTGATCACAATAGGTCTATCTTATTGGAGGTCATGAACAAGGTTGATCTTCTTAATCACAATAACTCTACAAATAAAGAATTGCCCCAAAAATTTTCTGCTAACAAAATTTATTTATCTGCAAAAACAGGAGAGGGCACCAAGAGTATGTTGTTAAAGATAGATGAATTATTATCTAAAGAAGATCATACTATTGTAATAAGAATCAATAATCGAGATGGGGAAACATTGTCATGGCTTCATAGGCATGGAAATGTTTTAAGTCAAAGTAGCGATCTGGGTGGCACACTGTTAAAGTTACAATTATCGGA
>CAYMIQ010000113.1:0-3769 GCA_964390605.1 uncultured Rickettsiales bacterium | reverse complement strand
GTTTCAATATCACCCGACTCTAATTGAGGCATGCCACAGCAAGATGAATATACCGTAGACGTACTAACTCCGTTAAGCGCAAGAACCTTTTCAGCAGAAAAACCTATACCTGGATTATTATAATTAACAAAGCAAGTGGGAAAGATAACAACCTTTCTACCATAACCAGGAGCATTCTCATTAACAATTGATTTAGTTTTCTTGATTTGCTTCACAAAAGTTTTTGTAGCAAACTTAGGTAACTCTGCATTTCTATCAACTCCTAATGCCTTCTCCATAAGAAATCGAGCAGGAATATTTTTTCTGTTATTGACGAAGTTAGCCACGGATGACACGGAACATCCCACCTTTCCATTCCGATCTGTTTTAGTAATAACTTTACTTCCCAAACTATTCCTATTTTTCTTAAAATCAGCGACTCGATGACGTAGCATCAAATGTGGGAAATCAATATTAAATTCATGAGGAGGCACATATGGACACTTAGTCATATAACACATATCACAAAGCGTGCAAGCGTCCACAACAGAAGAGAAATCTTTCGTTTTAACGGAATCCAATTCTCCGCTCTCAGATTCGTCTATTAAGTCGAATAATCTAGGGAAACTATCACAAAGATTAAAGCAGCGCCTGCAACCATGGCAAACATCAAAAATACGCCTTGTTTCCTTTTCCAAGGAAACATCATCCGTAAAATCGGGGTTTTGCCAATCAATAGGCAAACGTTTCGGTGCGCCTGTAGATGCATCAGACAAGGTGGTACCCTCGAAAAAAATTACCGAATTTTAAAACGAAGCCTAAATAACAAAGTCATTTTGGCATATCGTCAAGAGCTTTTGTAAAGCGACCTGCATGAGATTTTTCTGCTTTTGCAAGAGTTTCAAACCAGTCTGCAATTTCATCAAAACCTTCATCACGAGCAACCTTTGCCATTCCAGGATACATGTCAGTATATTCGTGTGTTTCGCCAGCTATGGCAGCCTTGAGATTGTTATCCGTAGAACCTATGGGTTCTCCAGTAGCAGGATCACCCACGGATTCCAAAAATTCTAGATGACCATGGGCATGACCAGTCTCTCCCTCAGCTGTAGAACGGAAAACCGTAGCAACATCATTATGGCCTTCGACATCAGCTTTTTGGGCAAAATACAAATACCTTCTGTTTGCCTGAGACTCACCGGCAAAGGCGGCTTTCAAATTATCTTCTGTTTTACTTCCCTTTAATTCCATATTCCTATCCCTAAAAAATTAGTTAGAATTCACCCAGTATAGGTACCAAGCACTAAATGTCAATAGTTTTTATTATTTCAAAACTATATTATAAAGTACTGATTTATAGTTATTTTTTATTTTTAATTCTGACTAGAACCTCAACATCATTTACGCGCATACCTTCTGGAAGCTCAGGTAATTTCTTTATTTTAATCCCCTCATAAGGAATATCTTTCAGGATCTTACTTTCCTCAAAAAGAAAATGATGATGCGGCTTAGTATTGGTGTCATAATAGTGCTTACCAGAACCAATATTTAATTCTCTAATCATTTTATGCTTCTTAAACTGCTTTAAAGTATTATAAATCGTAGCCAGGGATATCCTTGCTTTTATCACGCTAGCCTCCCGATAAAGCTCATCGATGGTAAAGTGATGGTCACCTTTGGAAAAAATGATTTTACCAAGAATCAGGCGCTGCTTAGTTGGACGCAAATTAGAGTTTTGTAGCTTTCTTATAATTGATTCATAAGGACGCAATTTTTTACCCTCTTATAAACTATCATAACTTACTGATAATGTATTATAACAAAAAAATTCTTTAAAATAAAAATCCTTTTAAGATTCTAATTCCCAGTTAAGATTCTTCGCACTAATTGTTTAACAGTCGGAATAAAATGATTTTTATAAAATGGATCTTCCGAAAACTTATACGCTGCATGTCCTGCAAACATAAGCTCTTCTGTAAGATCTTTACAGTCATGAGTAATAGATTGAAGTGTTTTTTGTATACAAAAAGATCGTGGATCAGCTTTTTTACCCGTGGTGTGAGGTTCATTCTGTGACCAATTGCTGAATTTACACGCAGACAAGCAACCCATACAATTTATTTGATCGGTTCTAATAGATTTAGCCTTTTCAGGATCTACAAAAATTAATGTTGATTCAGGAGTAGCCATTGCTTCTGTGAAACCCGCTTTGACCCACTCATCCGCTATTTTTTTATCAGCTGCAGTAATAAAAAAAACTTTTCTATTACTTCGATTCTCAAATGGAACATTGTGTTCCCCGATCAAATCTTGTGTATAGGCAATCTGCCTATCTGAACGTCCCTCCAATTCTTTAATAAAACTATTCCTAACAGACGAAGAATAGAATCCTGTAGGACTGAACCTATGTAGAGTTACATCTCCTTTTTTAAGAGTGCCAAGTACTTTTTTCCACGCATTTGAAATTGGGCTTTCTTTTGTAAGTAAAGGCCTAGTGCCAAATTGAAACGCCACAGGTGCGACGTTAGGATCACTAATCCATTCTTCCCAATCCCTTAAATACCAAACACCCCCAGCAATTACTATAGGTATATCATTCAGCTTAAATGCGTTCATAGTCTCTCTTAATTGCTTAATACGTGGATAGGGGTCTTCTGGTCTTTGTGGATCTTCACTATTAGACAATCCATTATGACCGCCAGCCTTCCAGGGGTCTTCATACACAACCGCCCCTAAGAAATCCCTAAATTTATGATAGGCTCTCTTCCATAAAGCGTTGAAAGCACGACTTGAGGAAATAATTGGATAATAATAAACACCAAACTTAGAGCAAATTTCAGAAAGCTTGTATGGCATACCAGCGCCACAAGTTACGCCATGTATAAGTCCTTTTGCTTTTTCTAATACTTTTATCAAGATTTCCTGTGCAGCGGCCATTTCCCACAGAATATTCATATGTATTCTGCCTTCTCCATTAGAGGTTTCATAAGCTCTTTCTGCTTGATATACAGAACCACTAACAGCGTAATCAATGAGTTCTTTATGACGCTCGTTTCTCGTTTTTCCTTTATATATCTGAGAGATGAAGTTCCCATCTTTATCGTAAGAATCTGCGTTGACTCCTGAAAATGTACCAATTCCTCCAGTCGCAGCCCATGCTCCAGCACTTTCACCATTGGTTATAGAAATACCTTTACCTCCCTCAAATAAAGGTAACACTCTTTTTCCTGAAATTTTTAAAAGATCTAATTTTCTCAATCTATATCACTCGCAACGTTATCCTTAAGTCTCCCCATCTTTAATCTTCATCGTTAGTTTAATCTTACCAGATCTATCAATATCTAATACCTTAACTTTAACAGCATCTCCCTCATTAACAACATCTGTTGTCTGCTTGACATGCCCGTCAGTCAGCTCACTGATGTGTACTAGACCATCTTTTTTACCCAACAAGTTTACAAATGCCCCAAATTCTACACACTTCACCACCTTGCCATCATATATCTTCCCAACTTCGGGATCTTCAATAATATCCTTAATCATTTTCACTGCCTGATCTACAGACTTGGAGTCAGTGCCAGCACATTTAACGATACCCTCTTCATCAATATCGATCTTGGTATTTGTCGTTTCGCAAAGCTCACGAATAACCTTTCCACCCGTACCTATAATTTCTCTTATTTTATCCTTAGGGACTTCAAAGGTTTCAATCTTTGGTGCATAGTCTCTAACTTTTGCTCGACATTCTTTTATTGCCTTCGACATCTCCCCTAAGATCTGAATACGACCT
>CAYMIQ010000112.1:0-3803 GCA_964390605.1 uncultured Rickettsiales bacterium | reverse complement strand
AGCCAATCTTCATGACATCCTCATAATTTTATTTCAACGTCTACCCCCGAAGCTAGATCCAGCTTCATTAAGGCATCAACAGTTTGTGGGGTTGGGTCTACAATTTCCATAATTCTCTTATGAGTTCGAATCTCGAATTGTTCCCTAGATTTTTTATCAATATGCGGTGACCTCAAAACAGTAAATTTCTCCGTATGGGTTGGCAAAGGAATGGGTCCTCTGACATCTGCTCCTGTGCGTTGAGCCGTATTAACGATCTCAACTGTAGACTGATCTAACAGTCTATGATCGAATGCTTTAAGCTTTATCCGTATGTTCTGTCTTTTCATTATTTATCCCGACAATTTTTCTCTTACTTCCTCCGCTACTTGCTGAGGTACTTGCTGATAATGATCAAATTCCATCGAATAACTTGCCCTTCCTTGACTCATCGATCGCAAATTATTCACATAACCAAACATATTAGCCAATGGAACCATTGCCTTAATTACTTGTGCATTTGCGCGTTTCTCCGACTCAGAGACCTGACCACGTCGACTATTTAAATCCCCGATAACATCACCCATATAGTCTTCTGGTGTCACGACTTCTACATTCATAATTGGCTCAAGTAAAACAGGTCCTGCAGAAGATATACCTTCTTTAAAAGCTGCCTTTGCGGCAATCTCAAATGCCAAGACACTTGAATCAACATCATGAAAGGCGCCATCCTTAAGCAAAGCCTTGAAGTCAATCACAGGAAATCCCGCCAACACACCACTTTCTTTCGAGCTTTTTAGTCCTTTCTCAACTCCCGGTATATATTCCTTCGGGATCTTTCCGCCAACGATTTTATTCTCAAAAATAAATCCTTCGCCGGGTTCTAGAGGACTAAAATCAATAACAACACGGGCAAATTGACCAGCCCCACCGCTCTGCTTCTTGTGAATATAATCTGTTTCTACTGTTTTTGTAATCGTCTCTCGATATGCAACCTGAGGTGCGCCAACATTTGCCTCAACTTGGAATTCTCTCTTAAGTCTATCGACAATGATGTCTAAGTGAAGCTCTCCCATTCCTTTAATGATAGTCTGCGTGCTTTCATGGTCGACACTAACCCTAAAAGATGGGTCTTCTTTCGCCAATCTCTGTAAAGCCTCACTCATCTTTTCCTGGTCAGCCTTAGTTTTTGGCTCTACGGCAACTTCAATAACTGGATCGGGAAATTCCATTTTCTCTAAAACTATTGATTTGTTTTGATCGCATAGCGTGTCACCTGTATATGTATCCTTAAGGCCTGCAATTGCAACTATATCGCCTGCACGTGCTTCCGTAACGTCCTCCCTAGTATTTGCATGCATCAACAACATTCTTCCCAATCTCTCGCGTTTCCCTCTGGTTGAATTGAGAAGGGTTGCGCCTGTTTCCGCAACGCCAGAGTAAACCCTGCAAAAAGTCAGTGAACCAACAAATGAGTCGTTCATAACCTTAAAGGCAAGAAGGGAAAAGGGTTCCTTATCATCACTTTTTCTAGTTTCCTCTTCTTCAGAATCTGGCAGATTACCTTTTACAGGAGGGATGTCTATTGGGGAGGGTAAGTAGTCAACAACTGCATCTAGCAGGGGCTGTACACCTTTATTTTTAAAAGCGGTTCCGCAAAAAACAGGAACAAATGATAAATGAATTGTCCCCTTACGGATACATCTTTTGATTTCTTCGGCACCAGGCTCCTGCCCCTCAAGATACGCCTCCATAAGTTTGTCGTCTTGCTCAACTGCAAGTTCAATAAGTTTTAGCCTATATTCTTTCGCTTTTTCGATAAAATCTGCAGGAATTTCCTCTTCAACAAACTTAGCCCCAAGATCCTCATCTTGCCAAACAATGGCCTTAGAACTAAGTAAATCAATCACACCTTTAAAATTACTTTCGGCGCCCAGCGGTAATTGCATAACCAATGGAGTAGCACCCAACCTATCTTTCATCATATCGACACAACGATAAAAGTCAGCGCCAACACGGTCCATCTTGTTAACAAAACACATTCTTGGAACACGATACTTATCAGCCTGCCTCCACACTGTCTCTGACTGTGGCTCAACTCCTGCAACCGCATCAAAGACACAAATAGTCCCGTCCAAAACACGAAGTGATCTCTCAACTTCAATAGTAAAGTCAACGTGACCAGGGGTGTCTATCAGATTGATTCTATGATCCTTCCAAAAACAAGTTGTCGCCGCAGATGTAATCGTGATACCTCTTTCTTGTTCCTGCTCCATCCAATCCATAACCGCAGCACCGTCATGAACCTCGCCAATTTTATAAGACTTGCCTGTGTAATATAAAACTCTCTCCGTTGTTGTGGTTTTGCCAGCGTCGATATGCGCCATAATCCCGATGTTTCTATATTTTTCTATTTGGGTTTTTCGAGCCATGATTCAAATAACCTACCAACGATAGTGGGCAAAGGCTCTATTAGCTTCAGCCATTTTGTGAGTATCCTCACGTTTTTTCACAGCACTACCTTTATTTCCAGAAGCCTCCTGAAGTTCTTTGGCTAAGCGATCAATCATGGTCTTTTCGGATCTAGATCGAGCACTAGATATGATCCAGCGTATCGCTAAGGCCTCAGCTCTTCTCCCGGAAACCTCAGTAGGCACCTGATATGTTGCGCCCCCGACTCTTCTCGAGCGAACTTCAATGGAAGGTTTAACATTATTGAGAGCTCCATTGAAAACATCAATTGGGCTATCATTTGCACCTTTAATTTTTTCAAACGCACCATAAACAATTCTTTCAGCCGTAGCCTTTTTCCCCGCCTCCATCAAATTATTGATAAATTTCGTAACAACAGTATCGCCGAACTTGGCATCGGGTAAAATATCACGTTTATTTGCTCTGTGCCTTCTGGACATAGATACCTACTTTGGCCTTTTAACGCCGTATTTCGAGCGCCTTTGCTTACGATCCTTAACGCCTTCAGTATCCAATACACCACGCAAAACATGGTATCTGACACCAGGTAAATCCTTGACTCTTCCCCCTCTAATCATAACAACAGAATGCTCTTGAAGGTTATGGCCTTCTCCGGGAATATAACAAGTGACTTCAAAATTATTACTCAACCTAACACGTGCCACCTTCCTAAGGGCAGAGTTCGGCTTTTTAGGTGTTGTAGTATAAACACGAGTACAAACACCCCGCTTTTGCGGACACCTTTCTAGGGCAGGCACCTTACCGCGGACAAACGGCACTTTGCGAGACTTACGTATCAGTTGGTTAATGGTTGGCATAAATCCTCTAATCAAATATACAAATCTTGTTATAATCCATAATGTATAAGTCCAAAATGTAATACACTAAATCTAGCCAAAATGATCGTTTGTAAGTTAAGGAACAACCATATATAGCACCAGGACCGCGTCTAAACCGTAATAAGTCTACCACCGGTCCAAAACAACAAGGTGAGCGCATACTAATTATGTACCCAAACGCAGTCAAGTGAAGAATAAGTTTTATTTTCGTTAGTTATTTAGCAGAATCGCCCGTTAATGGGTCTGTCGATGGTTTAGGAATTTCCTGATTCGTTTCAATATTTTTTTTCTCTTTACTGGCAATTTTAGCATCACGATCACTTGCGGTTTTTTGCAATCGCCTTATCGTAGCTCCAGTGCCCGCGGGAAGTAAGCGCCCCACGATAACATTCTCTTTTAGACCAACTAAATTATCAACCTTTCCTGACACAGACGCCTCTGTCAAGACTCGAGTGGTTTCCTGGAATGATGCAGCAGAAATAAATGAAGATGTTTGCAAGGCTGCCTTGGTTA
>CAYMIQ010000111.1:0-3828 GCA_964390605.1 uncultured Rickettsiales bacterium | reverse complement strand
GATCATAATTTTTGTATACCCTATGACCAAACCCCATTAGTCGAAATGGATCATCTGGGTTTTTGGCTTTTCGAATATACTCGTTAATACTTTTTTTGCCTTGCATTTCCTCAAGCATATCCACCACAGCTTCGTTTGCTCCCCCATGTGCTCTACCCCAAAGTGAAGCTATGCCAGCGGCTATGCACGCAAAAGGATTGGCTCCCGATGATCCTGCTAGCCTTACAGTAGAGGTTGAGGCATTTTGCTCATGATCTGCATGCAAGACTAATATTGCATCAAGTGCCTTTGCCTTGATTGGGTCGACTTCATATCTTTGTGTTGGCGTACCAAACAGCATATGAAGAAAATTTTCTGAATAATTTAAATCATTTTGTGGGTACATGGTCGGTTGTCCAATTGAGAATTTATAAGCTAATGCTGCAACAGTCGGTATTTTTGCGATAACTCTGCTTACTGCCGCCCATTGACCTGCCGTTGAAGAATAATCATATTTAGATTCATGATAGAAGGCTGACAGCGCACCCACCATGCCAACAAGCATTGCCATGGGGTGTGCATCACGTCTGAAACCTTGAGAAAATCTTTGCATTTGGTCATGAACCATTGTGTGCAGTGTAATTGCTTGAGAGAATTTTTGCTTTTGTTCTTTGTTAGGTAGTTCACCGTTAATGAGAAGATATGAAACTTCTGTAAAGTCACCATTCTTAGCGAGATCCTCAATGTCATAACCTCTATATTGCAAAATTCCGTGATCACCATCGATAAAAGATATGGATGATTTGCAACTGCAGGTTGAGCTGAACCCTGGATCAAATGCAAGATAGCCAGTTTTTGCATAAAGAGAACGAGTGTCTATGACTTTCGGTCCTGCGCTGGATTCCAATACTGAGAAAGTATATTCCTTACCAGAAGAATTATCTTTCAGCGTAATTGATTCGTGATCCTTTTTACTTTTTTCTTTTTTCAAGGGTGTATTTCCTTTTGCTAACTTTTAGTAAAATTTTGGAGTCTTAGTAGTGTTTCTTTTCTTCCAAGTATTTCTATGGTTTCAAATATTGGGGGCGACATTGTCGATCCAGTTAATGCTATTCGCATTGGCTGCGCAATATCACCAAGCTTTATTTCTTCTTTCTCAGAATACTGCCTAACAATGCCTTCTATTTTTTCAGCTTTCCAATCATTTGTTTTTTCCATTTCTTTCATAACTTCCGATATCCTTACATTTGCCTTTTCATCAATTAATCCTAATATTTCTTTGCTAATACTCGTTGGCCGCTTAAAGAAGAATAAAGAATTTTCTGATAAGTCCATAATTGATTTTGCTCTCTGTTTTAAACTTTTCATTCCATTCATCAACATTTTTTTTCCTTTTTCTTCTATGGTCATATTAAATTTTTCTTTTAAACAATGGGTTACGAGCGGTATTAATTCCTTATCCTCACAAGATCTGACGTAATGTGCATTCAAATTATCTAGTTTTTGCATATCAAGTTTAGCAGCTGCTTTGCCAACATTTTTAATATCGAACCACTGAATCGCTTCTTTTATTGAGATAATTTCCTGATCTCCATGACTCCAGCCGATTCTTAGAAGATAATTATTGAGTGCTTCCGGAAGATAGCCCATATTTCTATATTCACTAATTGCTAGGGCACCCTCTCTTTTTGATAGTTTTCCACCCTTGGGGGCAAGAATTAAAGACATATGAGCAAATATTGGTACCTTCCATCCACAGGCTTTATAGATTTGTATTTGCCTAAATGCATTGGTTAAGTGATCATCTCCACGGATAATGTGAGTGATCCCCATATCATAGTCATCTACAACTGCAGACAACATATACGTAGGTGTGCCATCTGCTCGCAAAATAATCATGTCATCTAGTTCTTTATTTGCGACGGTGACGTTACCTTGGATTAGATCTGTGAGATTCGTGGTGCCTGTATCAGGGGCCTTAAATCTAATAACTGGCTTCACTCCATTGGGGGCATCACTTGGATCTTTGTCTCGCCATCTGCCGTCATACTTCATGGGTTTACCTTTCTTTATAGCATCGTTTCTCATTGCCTCTAGTTCTTCAGGGGTGCAATAACATTTGTATGCTTTTTTTTCACTGAGTAATTGTTCAGCAATTTCTATGTGTCTACTGATATTATGGGATTGATATACTGGATCACCATCGGTTTTTATTCCCATCCATTCCAACCCTTCTAATATTGCCTCAATAGCCTCTTCTGTTGATCTTTTTTTATCGGTATCTTCTATGCGCAATCGATATTTCCCATTGTTATGTTTGCTATACAACCAATTAAATAATGCCGTGCGGGCACTTCCAATATGAAGCATGCCAGTAGGTGAGGGGGCAAAACGTGTTATTACAGTCATTTTTGAATAATTATCCTTTTCAATTTTTGCGAAAGACAATCACCATGAATTATTTTATCTAAGCACTTAATTTATTGAGGAATTGAAGTTTCTTAGTACTTCCTCATTAAGCCAACTAAGCGACCTTGAATTTTTATTCTTTCGGGATTGTATATCTGTGTTTTGTAAGATTTATTTGCTGGTTCAAGAGCAACAGAGTTTTGGTATTTTCTAATTTTTTTTAAAGTTGCCTCTTCCTGATCGATCAAGGCAATGACAATATCACCGCTATCTGCCTCTTCACAACTTTTTATTATAACAATATCTCCATCTAAAATACCGGCATCCAGCATAGAGTCTCCATCAACTTTCAGGGCAAAATGAGCACCTTGTTTGATCATGGTGGATGGAATTGCAATAGATTCTGTTTCGTTTCTTAGTGCTTCAATTGGAGTGCCCGCTGCTACAAAACCGTATAAAGGTAATTCCGTATAATTAGATTCTTTGACAGAATGTTCTTTAATGGTTGATGTTTTTGTAGAAGTTGTGGACTTATTGATAGAAGTATTTTTGTTCTTTATTTCCTCTGGATCTCGAATAATTTCTAGCGCCCTTGCTCTTTTAGGCAATCTGCGTATGAAGCCTCTTTCTTCTAGGGCAGTGATGAGTCTGTGGATCCCAGATTTAGATTTTAATTTTAATGCACCCTTCATTTCATCATAGGAAGGGCATACATTATTTTCTGCTATTCTTCGCTTTAAATAACTCAGGACCTCATATTGTTTTCTCGTAAGCATGCTTCAAATACTCCAATCTTCAATCGATTTCATTATAGAGAAAATGAGAACAAAAGTGAAACACTTTTTGTTCTTAAAAAGTTCTTTTAGTTCAAAACTTCAAGTTATTAGAGATTATCTGCTGTTATTATAGGTGCCAGATTTACCACCAGACTTGTGAATTAGCTTTATCTTTCCAATTTCTATCGATTTTTCAAAAGATTTACACATGTCGTATATAGTTAAGGCAGCAACCGAAACTGCAGTTAGCGCTTCCATTTCCACCCCAGTCTTTGCATGAGTTTTAGTTGTTGCTCGAATCTCTATACACATTTTTTTTTCATTTAAAGTAAATTGAATATCGACAGAGTTAATTTCCAAAGTATGACAAAGGGGTATGATGTCAGCAGTTTTTTTAGCAGCCATAATACCAGCAATTCTAGCTATATTCAGAACATCTCCCTTTTTTGCTTTCTTATCTTTTATTTTCTTCAGAATCTTTTGACTCATAATCACAGATCCCTCGGCAACTGCGGTTCTGGCGGTAGAGCGTTTTTTGGTAATGTCTACCATCTTTGCGTTTCCTTCCCTTGTTAGGTGTGTAAATTTTTTCATCTTTTTAATATTGTGCCTATATTACTGAGCCTCTTCGTTTTATTTTGAATATCTTTAGATTTCATTAAGG
>CAYMIQ010000110.1:0-3851 GCA_964390605.1 uncultured Rickettsiales bacterium | reverse complement strand
GTTCTTGTCTGAAGAAGTAGTAATCATGAGGATCTTAATTCATTCTTCATCGTTGAAAGCTTTACAGAAAATGCGATTGATCCAGTGGGCGCTGGTGACGCGATGCTTGCCTATGCCACTCTATCAATGTTAGTAACAAAATCAGCCTCCATATCAGCCATTTTAGGATCTTTAGCTGCCGCATGTGAATGTGAGTTCAATGGCAATATCCCCGTATTTCCTAAAAATGTACTTGAAAAAATTAAAGAAATTGAGAAGCAAGCTAAATACGGTGGTTAACTAAATGCGTTGTATTGTTGTCGGTTTAGGAGTCCAAGGAGAAAAGAGAGCACTCTATGCTAGAGATGATTGTTTATTATCAGTCGATCCAATAAATCGAAAGGCTAATTTTAAAACAATAGAAGATGTTCCTCTAGATAATTACGATGCAGCCTTGCTGTGCGTGCCTGATGATCAAAAGATAAAAATTATTAAATATCTCATAAATCACCAAAAACATACTCTGGTAGAGAAACCTTTGTTAACAAAAAACCTTAACGCCATTAAGAAGATAGAAAGAATGGCAAGAGAAAATAAGGTGGTTTGCTATACAGCTTACAACCATCGTTTTGAACCCCATTACGTCAGAATGAAAAAATTAATTCAATCCGGGATCCTGGGAAAAATTTATCACTGCAGAATGTTCTATGGTAATGGTACTGCAAGACTGGTCAAAAACTCTGAATGGCGAGATAAGAAGCAAGGTGTCTTGACTGATTTGGGGAGTCACTTGCTCGACACGATAAAGTTTTGGTGGCATGATGTTAGTGCAAAGTTCGAAATTCACTCAAGTAATTGCTTCGAAAATCGATCACCAGATCATGTAATTATTGGCTCCAAAGAATCTAAACCCAAGATTGAATTAGAGATGTCATTGCTAATGTGGAGAAATCATTTTACTTGCGACATATTAGCGGAAAAAGGTAGTGCTCATATTTCTTCTCTTTGCAAATGGGGGCCTGCCACGTTTATATACCGAAAAAGAATCCTGCCAAGCGGAAAACCCAAGGAACGGAGAATCACTTTAAGGAAAAAAGATCCGACATGGAAACTCGAGTATCAACATTTTAAAAGAATATGTAAAAAGAAACAAAAGACAGACTTATCAAATGATTACTGGATTCTAAAAACTCTACAGAAAATAGAGAAAGGGCAATAATTTGAAAAATAATCAAATTTGCTTTGCTGGCATGACTCATTTAGGGCTGAATATGGCGGTGGCATATTCTGAAAAAAATATTTCTATTGTATGCTTTGATAAAGATCAAAAAAAAATCAATAAAATTAAAAATGGCCACCTGCCCTTCTCTGAACCAAAACTAAATAATTTACTAAAAAAGAATAATAAAAGAATCCTTTTCACCTCAAATCTTGCTGACTTAAAAAAATGCGGCATAGTTTTTATCGCCGAAGATATCAAGACGGATGCTTATGGAATAAGTGACCTTAAGCCAATAAAGAAATTAGTTAATTTAGTAACCAAAAATGTGAATCCAAAAGCCACACTAGTCATGCTTTCGCAAATTCCACCAAAGTTTACTAGAAAGCATTTTCCCAAAAAGAGAAAAGTTTTTTATCAAGTAGAAACTCTTATTTTTGGCCAAGCAATCTTAAGAGCTCTCAAACCAGAAAGATTTATTATAGGTTGCCTAAAACCGGATGAGAAACTTCCGATGCAATATGAACGATTATTACTAAAATTTCGTTGTCCAATATTAAGAATGAATTACGAAAGTGCAGAAATTTGTAAAACAGCAATCAATATGTATCTTGCCTCTTCGATAACATTCGCCAATACCTTAGCAGAAATTACAGAAAAAATTGGGGGAGATTGGGAGGAGATAAAGGAAGCAATGAAGCTAGATAAAAGAATTGGCCAATACAGCTATATTAATCCTGGCTTAGGAATTGCAGGGGGAAACATTGAAAGAGATCTAATGACCCTCATGAAGATTTCAAGGAAATTAAAAATTAAACCTGGGTTAATCGACGTTTGCCTGAAAGATAGCACATATAGAAAATGTTGGACTCTAGAAAAAGTAAAAAAGATTGGCCTCGATAGCAAAAAAACGAAAATCGCTATACTTGGTCTAGCTTACAAACCTGGCACCAGCAGTATTAAAAATTCTCCTTCTCTAGAATTAATCAAAAAACTCGGCAATGTCTCATTACATCTCCATGACCCATTGGTAGAAAATTATCCAAAAAAAAGAAACTTACGATTCTTCCCTACTCCTCTTGCTGCAATAGAAAATTGTGACATGATGATTATCATGACCCCCTGGAAGGAATACAAAAAATTATCACTAAGAAAAGTTTGCCGTCTATTAAGAAAACCTAATATTATTGATCCGTATCGTGCTCTCAATCTCAAAACAATATCAAGAAAAACAATTAATTATCACGCGATAGGTATTAAATGTTAAAATTATTACAGAAAAAATACAAGAAACCGAATAGAATCGTTGTTCTTGGATCGAGAGGCTTTGTTGGGAGTTCCATTGTTCAGGCTTTAAAAACAAGAGCAATTTCAAATCTCCCAATCAGCAGAAAAGAAATTAATTTACTGTCAAATCTACAGTCAACAAAACTTAAGAAGATTTTGCGAAATTCTGATACCCTGGTTATAACTTCGAGTATTGCTCCTTGTAAAAATATCGAGGATTTTCAAAAGAACATCAGCATGATGGAAAATATATGTTGCAATATTAAAACGAAAAACCTGCGACAGATTATCTATATTAGCTCAGACGCGGTGTATAGTGACTCACGTAAACCCCTAAAAGAAGAATCATGTACCAGTCCAAATAGTTTTCACGGAATCATGCATTTAACTAGAGAGTTCATGTTGCAGGATTCTATAAATTGCCCCCTTTGCATACTGCGACCTACGCTCATATACGGTGCCAGAGACACCCATAATGGCTATGGTCCAAATTTGTTTCGCAATAATCTATTGGCAAGCAAAAAGATTAAATTATTTGGTCACGGTGAAGAATTGAGGGATCATGTATATATAGATGACGTTGCTGAAATGACTATTTCTTGCATTCAAAAGAAAGCGACTGGTGTATTAAATGTGGCGACCGGGCAAGTAACTTCATTCCAGAGAATAGCAAAAATGGTCATGGAGGGTTTCGGGGAGAAAAATCGTATAACAAAAGTACCAAGAAATGGTCCAAAGCCCCATGGGGGTTATCGAGCATTCAACATCTCTCTAAGTCGTAAATCTTTTCCAAAGTTTAAGTATACACCTTTAAAAACAGGTATAAGAAGATCATATTACGAGGCAATAGGAAAATATGAAAAAAATTAACTTGCTGAAATCATTGCCAAAGACAAAAAGATCTATCAATCAAAGATCTGAATCAAAGAACTCAAAGGTTGTAAGAATATCCAGAGAGTATGGTAAGATGTACTTTGATGGCCCAAGAAAATATGGCTATGGTGGTTATTCTTATGATGGAAGATGGATACCCGTGGCGAAGGATATTATAAAACATTTTAAGTTGAAATCAGGTATGAGAGTATTGGACGTTGGCTGCGCAAAAGGTTTTCTGGTCAAGGATTTAATGATTGCCTGCCCAGGATTGGAGGTATTTGGAATCGATATTTCTGAGTATGCGATAAAAAATTGCGAAAAAGAAACCGTAGGCAGACTCCACATAGGCGATGCAATTAATCTACCTTTTCCCGATAACTCCTTTGACTGTGTGATATCTTTAAATACAATACATAATTTTACAAAACACAATGTAATAAAGGTTCTTAAGGAAATTAAAAGATTGTCTCCAAAAAAATCGTTTATACAG
>CAYMIQ010000109.1:0-3854 GCA_964390605.1 uncultured Rickettsiales bacterium | reverse complement strand
TTACTATAAAATCTTTGAATGATGCGATGAAAATGATCGAGAAAGGGGTAATTGCAAATTCAGCATCGATTATTGGTATACAGTGGTTAGCATTAAACAAACAGAAGGTCCGAAAAAAGTGGTTATAAAAAAATAATTTGTTAAATTAATTTTCTAAAAATTTATAAAAAATGGCACAAATATAATTCTATGCAAATGTACAAAAGCGTTATAGATACAATCGGAAATACTCCGCTTATAAAACTAGAAAAAGCATCGAAAGAAACCGGCTGCAAAATTTATGGCAAGGCCGAATTTCTCAATCCGGGCGGGTCTGTTAAGGACAGGGCCGCACTCTATATTATCCGTAATGCTGAAAAGAAAGGAATAATTAAGCCAGGCGGTGTCGTGGTTGAAGGAACGGCCGGTAATACTGGTATTGGCCTTTGCCTGGTTTCAAACGCTCGGGGATACAGAACGATAATCGTGATCCCCAAAACACAGAGTCAGGAAAAAAAAGATATGTTAAGACTTTCGGGCGCTGAGTTAATTGAAGTACCTGCTGTTCCATATAAAAATCCCAATAACTATCAACATGTGGCAAGGCGAATGGCAGAAGAGCTAAGAGAAAAAAAGGGTGTATTTTTCGCCGATCAATGGAATAACCTTGCAAACCGTAAAGCACATTATGAAACGACCGGTCCAGAAATCTGGAAACAAACCAAAGGAAAAGTCGACGCTTTTATTTGTTCAATTGGAACTGGAGGCACTATTGCTGGAGTTTCTAGCTTTTTACGCAAAAAGAAACCAAAAATTACCATTGGTTTATCCGATCCCTTAGGAGCTTCCATGTATAGTTATTTTAAAGATGGCAAGCTGAATTCCACAGGAGACTCGATTACCGAAGGAATTGGTCTTGGTCGCGTCACTCCTATTATAAAAGATCTAAAAGTAGATAAACCCTACAGAATCCCTGACAAGGAGGCTTTGCCTATTATTTTTGATCTTTTAAAAAATGAAGGACTTTGCCTTGGGGGTTCAAGTGGAATTAATATTGCCGGAGCTATACGCCTTGCGAAAGAAATAGGTCCTGGAAAAACGATTGTCACCATTCTTTGTGACTACGGCACGATGTACAGAAGTAAAATTTTTAATCCCCAGTTCCTGAAAAAAAATAAACTACCTATTCCAGATTGGCTTAAAAAATAACATTAATGCCTCACTTGCAATTTGACATAAATAAAAAATTAGATAAGCAAAAGAAAAAGAGGTTTTTTCAATTTGTAAAAGATAACTTCGGAAAAATTATGAATACGGGAACTGATCATATAGCTATTAGTTTGAGAGAACACAAAAAAGATTCGCTAAATCTAGGTAGGGCAAAGGATAATGAGCATGTATGCTTTATGAACCTAGATATAAGAATCGGAAGATCTGTTAAGCAAAAAAGAGAGTTGGCGCGATGTTATGTGAAAGGAATCGATAAATTCTTTGGTGTCAAAAAAAAGAATCAGTATATTACGTTCACTTCACATAATGGAAAAGATTTTCATCTGTATGAAAAGTCTCTTGAAAATTGGATCAAAAATGACGACCCCTTGAAGAAAGCTTGAAGCATGTCAACAAAATCGACAGTAACCACAAAGTGGCTATGCAATAACCTAGAGAAAGGCCGGATCAAAATCATTGATGCAACGTGGTACATGCCCAATGATAAAAGAACCGGTATTGGAGCTTTTCAAAAAAAGGGTCATATACCAGGAGCAATTTTTTTTGACATTGATAAAATTGCCAAAAGCAACACATCCCTGCCCCATATGCTGCCAAGCAAAAATAAATTTCAAACCTTAATGGCAGCGCTTGGAATAAGCCACCGCGATAAAATTGTGATTTATGATCGTGATGAAATTCTTTCTGCACCAAGAGTCTGGTGGACATTTCGTTGCTTTGGAAAAAATGACACTGCTATTTTAGACGGTGGATTCAATCAATGGATTAAAGAAAAAAAACCTATTGAATATTTTAAAAGAAAATATCCAAAGAAAATTTTTTCAGTAAAAGAAAATCGTAAATTGGTTTCAAATTTTAAAGAAGTACAAATGAATCTTAGTAATAGAAAAATCCAAATCCTTGATGCAAGGTCCAAGGAAAGATTTTTAGGAAAAATAAAAGAACCAAGGAAGGATTTAAAAAGCGGTCATATGCCTAACAGCACAAATATTCCCTACTCCAGTCTCATAAATAATAAAAAACGCACGATGAAAAATAAAAAGACTATTAGAAAAATTTTTAAGCAATCAGGTGTTCAGTTTTCAAATAAGATTATAACCTCCTGTGGTTCAGGCATCACTGCATGCGTGCTAGCCTTTGCATTATACACTATAGGGAAAAAAGACGTTTCTGTTTACGACGGATCTTGGGCTGAATGGGGGTTAAAAAAAGATGCACCAGTAATTAAATAATTAATGAATATAATGTTCTATTGATAACAAGACAATCGCAGCAAAGAATAGATATATCAACGCATTAATCAGATCCGGTGCCCTTCTCTCTTTAGCGTTGTTGTTCCAGACATAACCACAATTACCACATTTTAAAAATCTGTGCTTTTTCTTTACAGCTTTTCCTTCAAGTAAAAAGTTAGTAGTGCATATTGGACAGTGAATAATCATAGCTAAAATTTGATGTTATTTCATTGCGGAAAATCTTTTTTCCAATTCTTCTTTTGTAATAAACTGATTAATGACCTCGTCTCCTAAAATAAAGGCGGGAGTCCCCCTAAGTCCTAATGACTGCGCTATAAATATAGATTGTTTTATATTATCTCGATATGCATTCTTATTAACCATCTCTTCTACTGCCGACAAATCTAAGCCTATGTTTTCTATAATATCATCAACATCCTTTTCTTTAATCGGTCCTTTATGCGAGAACATTGCATGATGAAATTCCTTAAATTTGCCTAACTCTGAAGCCGCTAAACCATACTGCGCATACTCCATAGAAAGCGGACCCAATATTGGAAATGGTTTGTATATAACCAATAAATCCTCATTTTCCTCTAAAAGATTTCTTATTTCGCGATGGCTACCCTTGCAATAACCACAATTGTAATCAAAGAATTCAACTAATTTAATTTTTCCATTTTCATTTCCTTCAAACATATTGCTAGAAATGTCGTAAATCTCATCTTGATTCGCCTGCAAAAAGTCTCTTTTTTTAACGTCAAATTCTGATCGTACTTTCTGTTCATAGCGATTGATTGACTTTACTATTATTTCCGGATGCTCAAGAATAAATTCCTCAATTTTTTGATCTAGTTCGGAATCGCTCAGCTCCTCAGCAAAAGAAAAGTTTGATGAGGTTAGAAAAAATAAAAATGCAAAAATATAATATTTGTATTGTTTACTCATAATTAATTATCTGGCGCGCCCTGGAGGATTCGAACCTCCGACCTACGGCTTAGAAGGCCGCCGCTCTATCCACTGAGCTAAGGGCGCAAAACTTAATATAACCTTAGGCTTCAAATTAGCGAAAATTATCAGCATAGCTTTTTGGCTTAATTGGGGCATCTCTGGCCTCTTCAATAAAATATTTCAAGTTATTTTTCTTTGCATAATTAACAGCTTCATTTTTGGATTGAAATTTTAATTTAACTTGTTCTTCAGTTTCACCTGATCCTGTCCAACCCATCAAAAAATCCAAATTCTTCTTCTTCGTCAAAACATACTCCGCATACCAAAAAGACTCATTCCAGCGACCTGATTGCGTTGGAGTCTTCGGAAGTTTATAAATACGTAACATCATTTTTACCAAACATAATGGTCGGGGTGGAGAGATTCGAACTCCCGACATCCTGCTCCCAAAGCAGGCGC
>CAYMIQ010000108.1:0-3867 GCA_964390605.1 uncultured Rickettsiales bacterium | reverse complement strand
CTTGTCATCCCTAAAGGGATCTGACGTAGTAATAGTAACGGCTGGCCTACCAAGAAAACCTGGGATGAGCAGGGATGACTTAATTGGAACCAATGCAAAAATTATTACATCTATAGCAGGGAAGATTAAAAAATTCTGTCCCAAAGCCTTCGTTATCGTAATTACAAATCCTTTAGATGTAATGGTGTGGTTAATGAAGAAAAAAAGTGGCTTACCCCATAATAAAGTTGTTGGAATGGCAGGTGTATTGGATTCTGCAAGAATGAAATATTTTATTGCTCAAGAGTTTAATGTATCTGTAGAAGATGTAACAGCATTTGTGCTAGGCGGACATGGGGACACAATGGTTCCGATTACACGATATTCAACTGTTGCAGGTATACCAATTCCTGAATTGATAAAACTAAAATGGTCAACTAAAAAGAAAATTGCTGACATTGTTAACAGAACGAGAAATGGCGGGGCAGAAATAGTAAACTTACTAAAAACTGGATCTGCATTTTATGCTCCGGCAATCTCAGCGATTGAAATGACCGAATCTTATATCAGAGACAAGAAAAGGATATTACTGTGTGCCGCGTATTTGAATGGTCAATACGGAGTCAGGGATCTTTACGTAGGAGTTCCGGTCATTATAGGAAGCAAGGGAGTTGAAAAGATTATTCAACTTAAACTTAACGCTAATGAGAAAAGGATGTTTCAGAGGTCAGTAAGTGCCGTAAAAAAAATGATTGCCGAGTCAAAAAAAATAATTAAAAATTAAAAAAATTAATTTTTTTTTATTCTCGGTCTTGACTTAGCCTTCGAGAATTTGCATTTTCTATAACTTATAACTATCCAGCCGTTTCTGCGGAAGCGGCTTTTTTTCTTAAGTGGTTTGTAAAGAATGAATATACATGAATATCAAGCGAAACAACTCTTAGCAAAATATGGAATCCCAATTCCAGCAGGAGACATAGCCTACAGGACCCATGAGGCCGAAGCAGTAGCAAAGTGGCTTGATGAGAAAAAAATGGTCATTAAAGCACAAATTCACGCCGGAGGAAGAGGTAAGGCTGGAGGCGTGAAGGTCGTAGGATCAATAAAGGAAGCAACCGAAACTGCCGATAAAATGTTAGGCATGACGCTGATAACAAAACAAACACGCCCAGAGGGTCAAAGAGTACGCAGGGTATATATAGAGTCAGCATGTGAAATTTCTAAAGAATTATATCTATGTATTTTAAATGATAGAGAGACTAGCGGGATCACTATCATATCTTCTACCGAGGGGGGAATGGATATAGAAGAAGTAGCAGAAAAAACGCCAAAAAAAATCTTTAAACCAAGATTAATGCCTGGGTTAAAGTTACGCTCACATCACGCAAGAAAGATCTCCTACGATCTAGGTTTGAGTGGAAAAACAGGAAGAAAGGCACAGCAAGTCATATCTAATACCTATAAAGCATTTGTTGATCTAGATGCACAAATGATTGAAATTAACCCTCTTGTAGTAACAAAATCAGGAGACATTGTAGTTATTGATTGCAAAATGACTTTCGACGAGAATTCTTTGTATCGACAAAGAATTGTTGAAGAACTTAGGGATGATGATGAAATGGATGCTCTAGAATTGGAAGCATCGAGACATGATCTGAATTATGTAAAACTAGATGGTAATATTGGATTAATGGTAAATGGCGCTGGTTTATCAATGGCAACAATGGACATAATCAAACACTACGGGGGGAAATCTGCAAATTTTATGGACGTCACAGGTGCCGCAAGTCCCGATCGTGTCGCCGCAGCTTTTAAATTAATTTACTCTGATCAAGACGTTAAAGGTATTTTAGTTAATATTTTTGGCGGGATGATGAGATGTGATGATATTGCGAAAGGCTTAATTGCCGCCTCGAAGGAAGTTGGACTCAATAAGCCTCTGGTTGTCAGACTCGAAGGAACAAATATTGATGCTGCCAAAGAAATATTAAAACAATCAAAGTTACCAATTCAGCCAGTTAGCAGCATGGATGATGCGGCAAAAAAGATTGTAGAATCCGTAAAAGATATTGAATAAAAAATGTCTGTTTTAATAACAAAAGATACAAAAATAATCTGCCAAGGTTTTACCGGTAAACAGGGAACGTTCCACTCAGAGCAAGCTCTCAAATATAAAACAAATATGGTTGGTGGAGTCACGCCTGATAAAGGTGGAACTAAACATCTTGGACTTCCTGTTTTTGACACCGTTGCAGAAGCGAAAGAAAAGACTGGTGCAAATGCAACTGGAATTTATGTACCACCGGCTTTTGCATCTGATGCAATTTTGGAAGCTGTTGAAGCTGAGCTAGATTTAGTAGTCTGCATAACAGATGGCATTCCAACAAGGGATATGCAAAGAGTGAAAAGAGAAATGAATGGGAGCAAAACAAAATTAGTAGGACCAAATTGTCCTGGAGTTTTATCACCTGGCATTGGTAAAATTGGTATTATGCCTGCTTACATATGTAAACCTGGAAAAATAGGCTTAGTCTCTAGATCGGGAACACTTTCTTACGAAGCAACGGTACAAACAACAAGATCTGGATTGGGGCAGTCAACTATCATTGGTATAGGGGGCGATCCTGTTAATGGAACAAACTTTGTGAATGCTCTAGAGCTGTTTATTGACGATAAGGATACTGAGGGTATTATTATGATTGGCGAAATTGGGGGAACAGCTGAAATTGAAGCAGCCGAGTTTATAAAGAAATCGAAAAAAAGAAAACCTATTGCTGCTTTCGTTGCTGGAGCCGCAGCACCTCCTGGAAGAAGACTAGGTCATGCAGGAGCTATTGTCTCGAGTGGTTTGGAAACTGCGGATGCAAAAAAAGAATCATTAAAATCCGCAGGTGTTAAGGTGTCGGATACTATTGTAGGAATTGGACAAGCAATGTTAGAGGCACTGAAAGACAAGTGATTGACATATTATGACAGATAGCACAATTGTATCATATGTAGGGCCAAACAAACCCGGTCTTATTTCTAAAACTATGGATTGCCTAACTAAATTAGGTGGTAATATAGGTGATCTTAGCTTTGCAACTTTAGGAAAAGGTTGTGAATGCACGTTGATTTATGAACTCTCTGATGAAACTAAAAAAAGTGATGTAGAAAAAGCACTTAAAAAATTAGATGCCCTATCTAGCGGCGATTTAGTTGTAAAAGATTTCGAACAAGATCAAGAAAGAGGGCCTTCGAAGAAAATTACTCATAGAATCATTTTCTCTGGTGGAGATCAGAAGGGTCTTATCTCAAAGATAATTTCCACACTTGATAATCATGGGGCACTCATAGTGCGCATGAATGCAGAAAAAATTGAGGGGAAAGAATCTGATCAATATATATCAAGATTTTCTATCTCGATAAGAGATGAAAAAGCGCCAGCATGTCTTGCAGCCGTAGTAACCATTGCAAGTGAATTAAAATTGCTATTCAGATACGAAACAAATTAATACACAATATATGAACAAGCGTTATGATCTTGGGTGTGTCTTGCGATAAACCTTTGAAACCTGCTCCAAATCAACTTTTAAATATTTTTGTGTCGAAGATAGTGAGCTATGACCAAGTAGCTCTTGGATAGTACGCAGATCACCTCCTTGGGAAAGTAAATGGGTAGCAAAGCTATGTCTCAAAGCATGAGGGGTTACGGTTTCAGGCAAGTTCAACACATTGCGCAAATTCTGCATAGTTTTTTGAAAGATAGCAGGCTGTAGTTGCTTTCCACGAACTCCTACAAATAATGGCTTACCTGACTCCATTTTGTGTGGACAGGAAAGAACATAGTCATTAATCGCCTCAATGGCAGCCTGTGTTGCAGGATCATCATCATTTGCATTGACACGT
>CAYMIQ010000107.1:0-3883 GCA_964390605.1 uncultured Rickettsiales bacterium | reverse complement strand
CGCAAAAGCAAAAACAATTAACGAATACTTGGGGAGTGACTTCAAGGTCATCGCAAGTTACGGTCACGTCAGGGACTTGCCAAGCAAAAAGGGGTCGGTCAATCCAGATGACAATTTTTCGATGATCTGGGAAGCGGCAATTAAATCAAAAAAACATATGGAAGATATCGCTGATTCACTGAAGAATGCGGATAACTTATATTTAGCAACAGATCCAGATCGCGAAGGTGAGGCAATTTCATGGCACATCACAGAAATACTAAAAAGCAAGAACCTATTAGATAAAATTCAAATACACCGCGTAGTCTTTCATGAGGTTACTAAAAAAGCGATTCAGGATGCGATCGCTCACCCTAAGCAATTAAATCAAGATCTAATAGAGGCGTATTTAGCGAGAAGGGCCCTTGATTATCTTTTCGGCTTTACACTGTCACCCATCCTTTGGCGCAAACTACCAGGAAGTAAATCAGCAGGCAGAGTCCAGTCGGTTGCGTTAAGGTTAATTTGCGAAAGAGAAAATGAAATTGAACTCTTCAAGCCAAGAGAATATTGGAGTATAGATTCAATATTTAAGACGGAATCAGAAAATGAGTTAAGCGCACATCTTGCCAAAGTTAACGGTGAAAAACTTGAAAAATTCTCTCTGTCGAACAAAAAAGAAACAGAGAGTATTGCGGAAAAACTATCGAAACTTATTTATAAAGTAGAAAAGATAAACAGGAAGACAGAAGTAAGGAGATCAAAGCCCCCCTTTACAACATCAACGTTACAACAAGAGTCTTCAAGAAAATTGGGCTTAAGCGCAAGGCAGACAATGCAGGCTGCTCAAAAATTATATGAAGGAATTAATATTAGCGGAAGTGTGCAAGGCCTTATTACATACATGCGAACTGATAATGTTAACCTCTCGAATCAAGCTGTCGAAGATGTTAGAAAACAAATCCAGAATCAGTTTGGCAATTCATACCTGCCGAATGAAAGGAATGTATATAAAAGTAAACTTAAGAATGCACAAGAGGCTCACGAGGCAATCAGACCAACAGACATAACATTGCTACCTCAAGATATAAAAAATAGTCTAGAGCCCGAACAATCATCTCTCTATGAATTGATATGGAAGCGAACAATTGCTAGCCAGATGGAGAATGCTAAACTCGAACGAATAAGCGCCAGTCTCTCTTCAGAAGACAAGCAAAATACATTCGTTGCAACAGGCAGTATAGTGTTGTTTGACGGCTTCCTAAAATTATATAAAGAAGGTAAAGACGAAGGCCTGGCTGATGAAGAAAAAGATGAGGTATTCCTACCAAAATTAAAAGAAGATGAGGCGTTGAAACTTATTAAGCTTGATCAAAATCAACACTTCACACAACCGCCTCCTCGCTACACTGAGGCAAGCCTTGTAAAAAAACTCGAGGAACTTGGAATTGGAAGACCCTCAACCTATGCCAGCATTATTAGTGTTCTACAAACAAGGCAATATGTAAATTTTGAGAAAAAGCACTTTGTTCCAGAAGATCGCGGAAGAATAGTAACGTCATTTTTAGTAAATTTCTTCAAGCAATATGTAGAATATGACTTTACAGCAAAAATGGAAGACCAGCTGGATGGCATATCCAACTCTAAAGAGAAATGGAAAGATGTCCTAAGCGGCTTTTGGAATGATTTTTGTAAGAATATCGACAATACCAAAGATTTATCGGTACGAAAAGTAATAGACACACTAGATGCAGAGCTGGGTGAACACTTTTTGCCAAAGAAAAAAGATGGGAGTGATCCTAGAAAATGTCCAGCCTGCAATAATGGAAGGCTTGGGATAAAACTAAGCAAGACAGGTGGTTTCATTGGTTGTTCTAATTACGAAGACAATAAAAATGGGTGTAATTTTACAATGCCTCTTGAGCACATCGACGGATCGGAAAGCGGTGGCTTAACGAAATACCCTATAGAATTAGGAAAAGAACCGGGCAGTAACAAAGGTGTAAAAATTAAGAAAGGCCCATACGGCCTTTATGTTGAACTCAGCGCTAAATCTGATAAGGAAAAGCCAAAACGTATGGGGATTCCAAAGAATCTGAGCGCTGATGAAATTAACTTAGATAAAGCGCTGGAATTACTCAGCCTCCCCAGATTAATTGGTCAACATCCAGAAACAAAAAAGGATATTTACGGCGGCATAGGGCCTTTTGGACCGTACATTAAACATGACAATGCATACAAATCACTTAAGGATGATGATGTATTAACAATCGGACTTAATCGTGCAGTTGAGCTAGTTGCTCAAATAAAAAAGAGGGGATCGGCTGATGATCGTGCACTAGGACAACACCCAGAAAACAAAAAGAAGATTTTTATAAAGAGTGGTCGATATGGACCATATATTAGATTTGGGTCCGTAAACGTAAGTATACCGAAAAACATTAATGAAAAAGAGATCACGATTGAAGAAGCGGTTGCCTTGATCGACAAGAAGGCAGCAAAATCTAAAAAGAAGCAATCTAAATGACAGACTAAGTTTTATATTGCGTAGAAATAAAATAAATCTTTCCCCCACAATGTTGAAGAAGAAAGTTCTTCAACATATATCAGAATCCTCACACAATGTTACTAAACATCAAATAGCAAGATTCTTGAAAGTGCGTGGAGATGGCAGAGTTAATCTGAAGAAAATATTACACGAGCTCATAAAAGAAGAGAAAATCAGCAAAGAAAAAGGCCACAGGTATCGCCTGCGCGGACAACTTCCTCATATCCTAGCTACTAGAGTTACCAAGATTAGCAATGATGGGGAAATTTTCTGTGTCCCTCTTGAGGAAACGATGAATGAAAAAGTACCAACGATTCTTCTAGAACCAAATGACAGAAAAAATAATCAGCTTTCTGTGGGCAGTAAAATATTAACAAAAATAAAAACAGGTAAAGGAAAAACTGCGACAGGCAGGATAATTAAAATCATCGATGACGAGGAAAGCCAGATAGTAGGAGTTTATTCGGAGCATGCACAAGGTGGTCTCATTGAAACAACAAATAAAAAAGAGAAGTTTAAATATTTTGTCGATAAACATGATTCTCAAGATGCCAAAAGCGAAGATATAGTACTCGCAACAACCAAACCTGGAAGATACTTTGGTTCACCTAAGGCAAGGATTTTGCAATCTTTGCAAAATTTTAATCAGCCCGGAGCTGCAAGCTTAATAGCAATAATGAATCAAAAGATTCCCAGCACATTTACTGAAGAAACATTGGACGAGGCAAAAAAAGCAAAATTAGTTATTGATGAAAACCGAAGAGATCTTAGAGAGACACCCCTCGTTACCATAGATGGTGAAGACGCCAAAGATTACGATGACGCAATATTTTCGGAAGCCGATCAAAACAAAAGTAACAAAGATGGATGGCATATAATAATTGCGATTGCCGATGTGGCGTTTTATGTACGTCCTGGAAAAGCTTTAGATCGTACTGCGCGTGAACGCGGAAACTCAACTTACTTACCTGATAGGGTAATACCAATGTTACCAGAGGAACTATCTAATACTCTGTGCTCTCTACAACCAAACAAAGATCGCGCATGCATAGCTGTACATATGTGGATCAATAAATCTGGCGAAATGATTAATGCTCGATTCGAAAGAGCCGTCATGAAATCTAAAGCGCGTTTAACTTACAAGCAGGTGCAAGCTGCTTATGAGGGGAAAGTGGACAAGATTACAAAACCGATAATTAAAACTGTCATTAAACCTATTTATGGTGCGTATCAAGCCCTACTCAATAAAAGAAAAAACAGAGGAACTATAGAAATAGAAATACCGGAAAATAAGATTGTGTTTGATAAAGGCAATAAAGTGAAATCCGTAGAAATAAAAGAACGATTAGATAGTCA
>CAYMIQ010000106.1:0-3896 GCA_964390605.1 uncultured Rickettsiales bacterium | reverse complement strand
GAGGAGTTCATTCTTTAAAATATGGAACAACAACAAATAATCTTCTTGGAGTTGAAGTTGTTTTTATGGACGGAACTATAAGTAGATTAGGAGGAAAAACTTATGATTCTGAAGGATACGATTTGCTTGGTTTAATCACAGGTTCAGAAGGTTTGTTATGTGTAATTACAGAAGTTACAGTAAAAATTTTAAAGAAACCTCAAGCAGTTAAGGCGGCTCTAATAGGATTTTCCACTATAGAAGATGGAGGTAATTGTGTATCAGAAATTATTGCAAGTGGCATTATCCCAGCTGGCATGGAAATGATGGATAAAGCCTTAATCCACGCGACTGATGATTTTGTTAAAGCAGGATATCCACGAGATGTAGAATCAATGTTAATAGTAGAATTGGATGGAACCGAAAAAGAGGTTGGAGAACTTATTGATAGAGTAAGAGAAATTGCTAAAAAAAATAAATCTTCAAGTATTAAAATTAGCAAAAATGAAAAACAAAGATTAAAATTTTGGGCTGGGCGCAAAGCAGCATTTCCAGCTTGTGGAGATATGGCACCAGATTATTATTGTATGGATGGTACAATTCCTAGAGGAAAATTAGCAGAAGTTTTAAAGGAAATAGGCAGATTGTCAAAAAAATACAATTTGCCGGTAGCTAATGCTTTTCATGCAGGAGATGGAAATCTTCATCCTTTAATTATGTATGATGCAAATGAAAAGAATGCTTTAGAAAAAACAGAAAAATTTGGAGCTGAAATATTGAAATATTGTGTAAAAGTTGGTGGAGTCTTAACAGGCGAACACGGAGTTGGGGTCGAAAAAAGGGAATTAATGTGTGAAATGTTTAACAACAATGACATTCAACAGCAAATAAAAATTAAAAAAGTTTTAGATGCTGGTTCATTATTAAATCCAGGAAAAGTATATCCAATTTTAAGAAAATGTGCAGAAGAAGGGAGAGTACATGTCCACAGAGGAAAAACAAAATTTTCTGACATCCCGAGATTCTGAATCTGTGGTATATCCAGAGAATGAAAAAGAAGTTTCAGATTTTATAAAACAATCTTATAAATCCAATATTCCAATAGAAATAATTGGATCAGGCTCAAAAAAAAATATTGGTAAACCACTTCAGTGTGCTAAAATTTTAAATCTTTCAAAATTATCTGGAATTATCAAATATTTACCAGAAGAATTATATATAAGAGTCAAAGCTTGCACTCCAATTAAATACATAGAGGATGAATTAAAAAAAAATAAACAAATACTTGCCTTTGAACCTATCGATTTTGGACATTTATTTATGGGAGCTAGCAAATTTGGAACAGCTGCTGGACAAATTTCATGTAATATTTCTGGTCCACGTAGGTTTAAGGTTGGAAGTGTTAGAGATCACGTTTTGGGCTTTAGGGGGATAAATGGGAAGGGAGAAATAATAAAATCAGGAGGAACGGTTGTAAAAAATGTTACAGGTTATGACCTAAGCAAATTAATATGCGGCTCTTATGGCACTCTAATAGCTTTAACTGAAGTTACATTAAAAGTTTTGCCTGCTCCGCAGGAAAGTAAAACATTAGTTATTCATAATCAAAAATTAGAATCTGCAACTAACTTTTTAGATCTTGCGGTAAGTTCATCTAATGATATCTCGGGGGCTAGTTTTTTACCGACAGAACCAAAATGTCCTGAATGTCAGATGAATATAAGAGAAACTTTTAAACTAAATGATCTAAAAGATGATGGCTCAATTACAGCAATTAGGATAGAAGGATCTAAAAATTCTGTAGATCAAAGAGTTGAAAATTTATTAAATGAATTACAAATTAATAACCTAAGTATCTCAATTCTTGAAAAATATCAGTCAGAAATTTTTTGGAACAAAGTTAAAAATTTGGAACTTTTTTGTTCTTCGAAAAACAATATTTTGAGGATAGTTATTCCGCCATCTAAAGCTCTACAACTTCTCTATCAATTTTCTAACAAGTTTCAATATTATCTAGACTGGGGAGGGGCTTTAATATGGATGGAAGCCTGCAATTTAACTGAAGAAATGTTTGATTCCATAAGAAAAAAAGTCGTAAAGCAAGGAGGTTATGTGACCATGATAAAAAATTCTGATCATCTTCCTTATGTTGAAGATGTATTTACAATTAACCCTGATCGTTTTGTTATATCACAAAATATAAAGAAAAGTTTTGATCCAAAACGAATATTAAACCCAGGAAAAATGTATACAGGAATATAAATGGAAACTAATTTTTCAAACCAACAATTAAAAGATAAAGACAATAAATCCAGTGAAAAAATTTTAAGAAAATGTGTTCACTGTGGTTTTTGTAACGCAACTTGTCCAACTTATGAACTTTTAGGTGATGAATTAGATGGACCTAGAGGCAGAATATATTTGATAAAGGATATGTTAGAAAAAAATAAACCGGCAAATGAAAAAATTGTTAAACATATTGATAGATGTCTTTCATGCTATAGCTGTATGACGACTTGTCCTTCCGGTGTGAATTACATGCACCTGATTGATCACGGAAGAAGTCATATAGAAAAAACTTACAAAAGACCATTTAAAGATAGATTCGTAAGAGATTTTTTATCCAAAACTTTATCAAAATCAATTAACTTTAGAGCTATAGCAATTTTAACTCGCTTAATAAAACCGTTTCAATTTTTTCTTCCTAAAAAGATAAGAGAAATGATTAGTTTTATACCTTTAAAATTTCCATCAAAAAAGCTTCCTATTATGCAAGTATATCCATCACAAAATAAAAAAAAAACTGTTGCTAGAGTAGCTTTATTAACAGGATGTGTGCAAAAAGTTCTTTCACCTCAAATAAATGAATCTACAATAAGATTATTAAACAGGCACAATATAGAAGTAGTAGTTCTGAAAAATATTGACTGTTGTGGCTCTTTAGATCATCACTTAGGAAAGAGTGAGCAAGCTAAAAACACTTTTAGAAAAAATATTTCTATTTGGTATGATGAGTATATAAACAAAGGTTTGGATGCAATAATTTCAAATACTTCAGGGTGTGGTACTACTCTAAAAGATTATGGATTTATATTTAGGACTGATAATGATCTAAAAAAGAAAGCTAAAAAAATATCTGAATTGACTAAAGATATAACTGAATATTTAGATGAAAATGTTAAGCTTAATTATATATCAAGACAAAAAAATGAAAAAGTATATAAAATTGCATATCACTCAGCCTGCTCAATGCAGCATGGACAAAAAATACATAAAGAACCAATTAACTTAATTAAAAAAACTGGAAATGAAATTGTTGAAATTCCTGATGGGCATATTTGTTGCGGTTCTGCAGGAACATACAATTTGCTTCAAAGTGATATTGCAAAAAAATTACTTGAGAAAAAAATGTTAAATATTGATAAAATAAAACCTCAAATTATTTCAACTGGCAATATTGGCTGTATAACGCAAATTAAAAGAGCAACTAAAATTCCAATTTTACATACTGTAGAAATTATAGATTGGTACACAGGAGGTCCTAAACCAGATATATTAAAAAAAATATGAAAAAAATATTGATTACCAGAAAACTTATTAAATCAAGCGAAGAATATGCTCAGAAAATTTTTAATGTTAAATTGAATGAACAAGATAAATTACTATCAAAAGAAGAAATAATTCAAGAAAGTAATGATTGTGATGGAATACTATCATCTATTTCAGACCAATTAGATGCAAATTTTATTTCAAAACTTTCAAATAAAGTTAAAATTATTTCTAACTTTGCAGTTGGTTATGGAAATATTGATATTGAGGCCGCATCCAAAAAAAATATTGTTGTAACAAACACTCCTGATGTTTTAACAGATGCAACTGCTGAGGTTGCAATTCTTGTTCTTCTAGGAGCAGCTAGA
>CAYMIQ010000105.1:0-3904 GCA_964390605.1 uncultured Rickettsiales bacterium | reverse complement strand
CAAGATGTCGAGTTAAAGAATAACCCAGACGGGCAAAGGGAATATCATATACCATTTAATATTATAGGCGAGCATAGACAAATTATTTGGTCCTTCTCCTATGATAAATTTACCCAAAGCCCCTGGTTAGGCTTCGGGCCAGATGTAAGTGGTGATTTACCTGGAGCAAAGGAAAAAATTAAAGGCTGGCACCCCACAAAATACGAAAAAGAAAACCCAAAATGGATGAAAAATAAGCGACAGGCTTGGAATCAAGAGTATATTCCTTCACATCCCCATAGCTGGTTATTCGAATTAATGGTTGAAACTGGATTTTTAGGACTCGTAGCATTTTTAGTTACACTTTCGCACTTTTTTTACACAATCTTCAAAAAACCGTTATCTAGAATGACATTATCTCTTATACTTCTAAATGGGGTATATTGGTCAATGGGGTTAGTGAGTTTCTCTTTTTGGTCAGCAAGGTGGCAAATTGTATATCTCGCCTTAACTGCCCTTTTGTTATCTACCCAAAAAATAAGGAGCAAAGATGATAGTAAATATCCCGAAACCAAAGAACCTACGTATTAAAGATATTAGAATAGGAAGCAAAGCTCAGGTTAAATGGGAGGTAAAGATAAAGGATATTGCTACATTTGTTAGACTGAGTGGTGACAACAATCCTCTGCATACTAATAGAAATTTTGCTATTAAAAAAGGATTCAAGGATAGAGTCGCGCATGGTTTGCTACTGGTGTCAAAAATCTCGGGTATTCTTGGAACAAAACTTCCAGGAAAAAACTGCCTGCTAATTGAAGAAAATTTAGCATTCCCTAATCCAGTTTATCCAAACGATAAGATTGTAATCAAAGCGAAGGTTAACAATATCAATCGTGTGCTAAATATTTTAACTCTAAAGATTAATGGTGAAAAAAAAGAAAAAAATGAGACAATTAATGTTTTGAGGGGAACGGTAGTATGCAAGCTCCTATCTTAATACTTGGTGCATCAGGCAAAATTGGAGGCACGATAGCGCAATCAATTGCCAAAAAAAATACCGTTATTTTGCACGGAAATAAAAACACAATTGCCCTCAGGGCCCTGTCTAAGAAAATTGGAAGAAAATGCTTGGGAACCTTTAATGCTGATTTAAGTAGCGAGGTTGAAGTTGGGGCAATCTTTAAAGAAATTAAAAAAAAATATAAAAAATTATCTGGAATTATTTTTGCGATAGCAAATCCCTTTCCCCACAAACTGAGTTTTAGAACAAAGTGGAGCATATTCAAGAAACAAATAGATACACAGGTGAAAGCATTTCATCTATCCATTTCCTCAGCGATACCATTACTAGAGAAGAACAAAAAGGCAAGAATTCTAATAATTTCAACTGAATATGTTTTGGGGCTGCCTCCTATAAAAATAGCACCTTATGTTATTGCAAAATCAGCACTCACAACTTATGCAAGAATCCTGTCCCAGGAGCTTTTACCTAAAAATATCAGGGTACATATAATGGCGCCGGGATTAATACAATCTAAATTAACTATGGACTTGCCAAAAAAATACCTAGAAATTCTCAAAGCAGAAATGCCAGAGAAAACCTTTACCTCGATGCGGGATATAGCCGATATCGCTGCACTACTGATGAGTGATCAAGGAGATGTTTTGTATGGAAACATTGTTCCGGTAACTAGGGCACAAAGAAAGTGACAAAAACAGAAAAAAACCAGTCACTAAGAAGCATATTATCAAAAGGCAATTTTTTAGAACTGCCTTTTGATAAATTAAAAAAATATGCAAAAGAGTTTAATAAAGGTAATAATCTTGGCTACCGCAATCTGAAAGACATAAGGATTGCCATTATTTCTTCATACCTAACCGACTATTTAATAGAATTTCTCCCTCTTATGTTTGCACAAAGAGGATTTAAAGCAAAGATTGTTCAAGGATCATTTGGTAGCATTGCTTCCACAATCTTAGACAAAAAAAGTTTTATCTTTAAAAAAAAATTTGATTTAATTCTGCTGCTTCCTACATTTCGCGACTTAATGTTTAACTCCAATATGCGGGATTCAAAAAAGAAGATAATTATTAATATAAAGAAAGAGGTACATTTCTGGAAGAATCTATGGAAATCACTTCCGGCTCCAGCAATTCAGATGGGCTGCGATCCGCCTGCATTGTCCGTTGGATCCGAAATCGCTGGAATCATGCCAGGATCTGTCCATTTTCACTCTCGGAACGTAAATATGCAGCTACACAAAGATATGCCCTCCTCTATCACGTTAATTGACGCAGAACAGATCATTAATAAAATAGGGATAAAAAATTGGCACGATCCCCGAACATATCATCTATGCAAACAACCTTTTTCCTTTGAAGCAATTCCTGAAATTAGTGATACGCTTGCTGCATGCTCGTCAGTTTTATTAGGAAGAAGAAAAAAAGTCATAGTACTAGACCTCGATGGAACAATATGGGGCAATTCTGTTGGAGATGTTGGACTTGAGGGAATTGAGATAGGACCAGAAACCCCAGAAGGTGAAGCTTTTACGGAATTTCAGGAATATCTACTTAATCTTAAAGAAAGTGGAATTCTTCTTGCCGTGTGTTCAAAAAACGATAGAAAAATAGCGCTCGAGCCATTTCTGAAGCATCCGGCAATGCGAATCAAAAAAAAAGACATTTCCTGTTTTGTCGCAAATTTCAAAGACAAAGCATCTAACTTATTAACAATAGCTAAGGAATTAAACCTTGGTACAGATTCTTTTGTGTTTGTTGATGATAGCCCCGTTGAAAGATCGTGGATAAGAACAAAAATGCCAGAAGTACTTGTTCCGGAAATTTCAAATAATCCAGCAGAATTCCCGAGAACCATAGATGAGACGAAAGCATTTGCTATTAGCAAAATCACAAAGGAAGATTTGAAAAGAGCAAAATCATACTCTATGCAAGCAAAAATAAAAAAAGCCATCAGCAAAACACAGGATGTTCAAAAATTTTTATCTACGCTTAGTCCAAGGGCTCAAATTGAGAGAGTTAAGCCGGCATCTCTGGATAGAATCCAACAAATAATTTCTAGAACAAATCAATTTAAATTAAATCCAAAAATTTGGACAACAAAAGAAATATTGAATAATAAAAAAAATGTCATTGCTATTCATTTCCGGGACAAACTACAAGATTATGGAATCATAAGTGTCGCCATATTCAGCGAAGAGAGGAATACCTTAAGCATTAAAAACTGGGTCATGAGTTGCAGGGTATTCTCTAGAAACATTGAACTTTTGATGCAAGAGTTGCTCATAAAACAAGCAAAAAAATCAGGATTACAAAAAATCGAATTAGAGTACCTTCAAAACAAAAAGAACGGTTTTGTCAAACCATTGCTTGCTGAAATAGGTTATAAAATAACAAAAAATAAAAATGTATGGCTTTTTAATGTAAGATCAGGCGCAGGAGGCAAGCCCCATAATATAATTCTTGAAAAATAAGATCCGATGAAAAAAATAAATAAATCTAAAATCTTGGCAATATTGGAGAATATATTTAGAGAAGTGTTTGACGATGAAAAATTAAGAATCACAGAAAGAACCAAAGCAACGGATATTGAGGAATGGGACAGTTTAAATCAGATAAAATTAATTATTAGCTGTGAAAAAGAATTTTCTGTTCAATTAAAGCCTAGAGAAATAAATAACTTACAGAATGTCGGTCAAATGTTAGACCATCTAACAGAAAAACTATCCACCAAAAATTCTTAATCGACGATTTATGAGGCCTCGTGAAAAATTATAGGAATGCACCTTTAGCATCCAAGAGAATGCCCGATGGTATTCCCTATATCATCGCAAATGAAGCGGCAGAGCGTTTTAGTTTTTACGGTATGCGCGCCATACTAACCATCTATATGACGACTTATCTG
>CAYMIQ010000104.1:0-3910 GCA_964390605.1 uncultured Rickettsiales bacterium | reverse complement strand
TTTATGGAGCAGACGCCTCCCAAGCGGTAAATATTGCTAGCAAATTAATTTCTAAGAAAGATTCAAAGATTTTTCTTAATAAAATAAAGAACGAATACAAGGAAATTAGATTAGAGCACTCTTCTGGCCAATCTTCCAAGAAGCGCTTTAGTCTAGAAGATGCTAGAAATAATAGATTGAAAATTGATTGGCTTAACTACAGTCCTCCGGTGCCTAAAAAATTAGGCTTGACCGTATTGAGGAATTACAAGTTAAAGGAATTAGTTCCTTACTTTGATTGGAAGCCATTTTTCTCTACTTGGCAATTGTATGGTAACTATCCAGAAATTTTGCAAGATCCCAAAGTCGGACCTGCTGCAAAGGATCTTTTCAACGATGCCGAAGATATGATTGCAAGGATTATTGAGGAGGATTGGATAATTGCTAATGCTGCCTTTTCTTTTTGGCCCGCAAATGCCAATAAGGATGATATTGAGATTTATAAGAATGAAAAAAGGAAAGAAATTCATGCCACTATTCATACCTTACGACAGCAAATGCCTAAGGGTAGCGGAAAACCTAATTTAGCTTTGTCTGATTTTATCGCTCCTAAAGATAAAAAAATTCGTGATTATGTCGGTGCTTTCGCTGTGACTGCTGGGATAAACATGGAAAAAAAATCTAAAGAATTTAAAAAGAATCATGACGATTATAGCTCTATTATGTTGAGCGCTATTTGTGATCGTTTCGCCGAGGCATTTGCTGAGAGATTGCATGAGAAGGTTCGTAAAGAATTCTGGGGTTATGCTAATGCAGAAGAATTGGGCAACCAGGATTTAATTATGGAAAAGTATCAAGGTATAAGACCTGCCCCGGGCTACCCTGCTTGTCCAGATCATTCAGAAAAATCTAGTTTATTCTACTTGTTGGATGTAGAAAAGAATACAGGCATTAAGTTGACTGAGAACTTTGCCATGTGGCCATCAGCATCTATATGTGGTTATTATTTCAGTCATCCGAAAAGTAGCTATTTTGGCGTTGGTAAGTTGAATAAGGATCAAGTCAGCGATTATGCTAAAAGAAAAGGAGAGAAGCTTGCTAATACGGAAAGATGGTTACGGCCTAATTTGAACTACGAATCTAACTAAGACACGAGGATAAATTTTATTTTATTGTGAACGTGGCAAAGAACACATCATCCAACGTTAAAGAGAGGGAGTATTTTTAGCTAAAATCTCTTAATATACCGCATTTAGAAGCGGTAAAAGCCCTGTTGGGTCCTTTGTTAATCTTGGCTGGAGCAGGAACCGGGAAGACAAGAGTTTTGATAACACGGCTGGCCCACATTCTAGTTACCAGATGCGCTTTACCATCAGAGATCCTAGCTGTGACCTTTACCAACAAAGCTGCTATGGAGATGAAAGATCGAGTTGAAAAGTTAATCCGCCGATCTACCGAGACTATGTGGATAGGTACTTTTCACTCACTCTGTGCAAGAATTTTACGAAAACACGCAGAAATAGTTAACCTCAAGAGCAATTTTACAATCTTAGATGCAGATGATCAGATTCGACTGATTAAACAAGTAATGGAAATAAAAAACCTTGATTTAAAAAGATGGCCACCAAGATCTATGTTGGCAATTATTGAAAGATGGAAGGATAAGGGGCTATCTCCTCCTGATATTGGTCGCAAAGACATTGGAAAATTTGCCTCAGGTAAATCGCTTGATATATACAAGGCTTATCAAGAACGTTTAATCACTCTCAATTCCGCGGATTTTGGTGACTTAATTCTACATTGCCTTCGGATTTTTAAGAAATCCCAAGATATTCTCAGCGAATATCAAAGAAAATTTAAATTTATTCTGGTTGACGAATACCAAGATACTAATATTGCTCAAAACTTATGGCTTAAAAAAATTGCCTTAGGAAGAAACAATATATGTTGTGTCGGAGATGATGATCAGTCAATTTATGCTTGGCGCGGCGCAGAAGTGGACAATATATTGCATTTCTCTAAAGATTTTTCAAGCGCGAAAACTATAAGGCTTGAAGAGAACTACAGATCTACTGGTCACATTTTATCTTCTGCTTCTGGACTCATCAGTCATAATAAAAGCAGACTTGGAAAAACGTTATGGACCTCGACTGATGGTGGGGAAAAAATCAATATTAAAAGCTTTTGGAATGGAAAAAGTGAAGCCATAAGTGTTTCTGAGGAAATTGAGCGCTTGCAGGCGAGAAAATCCAAATTATCGGAAATTTCTATTTTATTAAGATCAAGTTTTCAGATGAGGGAGTTTGAGGATCGATTAGGAAAAATAGGAATCCCATATCGCATCGTTGGTGGTCCGAGGTTTTATGAAAGAATGGAGATACGTGATGCTGTGGCGTATTTTCGCGTCATTCTCCAGCCTCTCGATGATTTGGCTCTAGAACGCATCATAAATGTACCAAAGCGTGGAATCGGGAAAAGCGCTATACAAGTTTTATACAAACATGCACGCAGTCAGAACATTTCTTTACACGAAGCGATTCAACAAATTATCGCTACTGATGAATTAAGACCTAGTTTAAAGAATGTTTTAAATGATCTGTTAAAAAAATTTGAAAAATGGAGAACAGAAATGAATTCAATGGAACATTCGGAATTTTGTGCGATGGTTTTAGAAGAGTCAGGATATATGGAGATGTGGAAACGTGATAAATCACCAGATTCGCCAGGTAGACTAGAAAACCTAAAAGAACTAATTGGTACGATAAGGAACGACTTCGATTCTTTACCAAATTTTATTGAGCATGTTAGTTTGGTTATGGAAAATACCGAGAATACCTCTACTGACAAGGTTAATATTATGACTTTGCATAGCGCCAAAGGTTTAGAGTTTGATACTGTATTTTTGCCTTGTTGGGAAGAGGGCAGTTTTCCAAATCAGAGATCTTTAGATGAGGGTGGGGAGAAGTCCCTAGAAGAGGAGAGAAGGCTTGGTTATGTGGGGATTACTCGAGCAAAAAAGCAGGTATATATTTCCTTTGCGGTCAATCGATTCATTTATAATCAGTGGGTAAGCTGTATCCCGTCACGTTTTGTTTCTGAGGTTCCAGAGGAAAACATGGATCAAGAGGAGAGCTTTTTAGTTAATGATCAGGATAATTTCTCTGATCAAGAAGATTTTTCGTTTTCTCAGGAGGAAGATTCTCGGACAAGTAATCCATTTGCTCCAATTAACATTACCCCAGGAAAGAAAAGTTCTATTCGTTATAAACACAAAGATGCAGAGCTAGATTCTTCCAAGAAAGTTGCCAAGGTTGGCGAAGAAGTTTTTCATGATAAATTTGGCTATGGTAAGATCAGAAGCGTGAAGAACAATAAACTAGAAATTATCTTCCAAACAGGCGTAAAAAAAGTTTTGAAAAGTTTTATAAGTTTTATCAAAAAGAAATGAAAAATTTTTTTCTTCGATTACAAAAACTTCACCAACTGCTATCCAAGAAAAAGTTGCATGGTTTGCTTATTCCTTACGCTGATGAATATCAGAACGAATACACTCCCCCCTGTGCCAAGCGCTTAGCATGGTTGACTGGATTTACTGGATCTGCCGGTATGTGTATTGTAAATCGCAAAGGAAGCTCATCTCTTTTTATTGATGGTCGTTATACTATTCAAGCGAGACGTGAAGTTGATCAGAAATCCTATGAGCTGCGACCACTTTCCCTAAAAGAAATTGGGCGTTGGTTAGAAAAAAATTTTGTTAAAGGAAATAAAATTGGCCTTGATGCACGTCTGCACCCGATTCCCGAGATTCAATATATTAAGAGAATTTGTCGTAAGCGTTCTATAGGACTAGAAATCTGTAAAGAAAATTTAATTGATAAAATTTGGCATAATCAGCCCGCGAAACCTAAAAGAAAAATATTTTTTCACAAAA
>CAYMIQ010000103.1:0-4028 GCA_964390605.1 uncultured Rickettsiales bacterium | reverse complement strand
GCACGAGGAACTGATGATTTTAAACATTTTATTGTTTTTCTCGCTACTTCCTCAACACCTGTCTGTTTCTTGCAATCTTTCCCAGGTACAACCATATTCGGCTTCAATAGCGTTCCTTCTAGGAATATTCCATGTAGACGAAGTTCTTCATAGAGCAGTGTTAATGTTTTGTGTGTAATTTCAAAACACTTATCGATTGTATGATTACCATCCATGAGTACTTCGGGCTCAACAATTGGCACTAAACCGCACTCTTGGCAAAGAGCAGCATATCTAGCTAATGCATGAACATTAGTTTTTAAGCAATAATTAGTTGGAATTCCGTTGTCTATAGATATCACGGACCTCCATTTTGCAAAGTCAGCTCCAATAGATCTGTACTCTATTAATCTTTCACGCAGGCCATCCAGTCCTTCAGTAATTTTTTCTTTTTTGCTTCCAGCCAGATCTTTAGCACCTGTATCCACCTTTATGCCAGGTATGATCTTTTGATTTCGAATTATTTTGACTAAGGGATCGTTGTTTGCAGAGCGCTGGCGTATCGTCTCATCATACAGGATAACACCGCTAATAAACTTTCCGAGGCCGGGTGTTTGTAGGAGGGTTTCTCGATAATCTCTTCTCGTTTTTTTTGTTGATTTTACAGAAATCTGCTCAAACCGCTTTCCAATAGTTGCGGTACTTTCATCTGCAGCTAGAATCCCCCTAGGTGGTGCAGATAAGTTCTGGGCAATTTTTTTTAATCTTTTTTTATCCATTTTTTTTCTACCTAATTTATATCATTTTTTTATTAATTCGAAGTGCTTTTATTCCGGGGAGTTCTTTACCTTCAAGCCATTCTAGGAATGCTCCACCAGCGAGAGAAGTATAAGTAAAATTTTTAGCAACACCGGCTTTAGTTATTGCAGAAATCGTGTCCCCACCGCCAGCGATACTTTTTATTTTATTTTCTTTTGTTAATTTTGCAACTTTCCTTGCCAGGGAATACGTTCCTTTATTAAAAGGTTTCACCTCAAATATCCCCAGTGGTCCGTTCCATAATATAGTTTTACTTTTTCTAATTTTTTCGGCAAACATCGCGATAGTTTTCGGTCCGATGTCAGCTATAATGTGTTGATTTGAAATGTTGTCGGGATGCGCTTTTCCGATCTGAGTTTTCTTAGTGATTGATGTTGTTACGGTAAAATCGATAGGTAATAATATTTTACAATTATTTTTTTTAGCTATGTTATTAATCATGCTTGTGATTCTTTCTGTGTTTTCTTCATAAAGAGATTTTCCAATCCTGACACCCTGGTTATGCATAAAGGTATTGGCCATACCACCTCCTATGATTAGATGGTCTAATTTTTTTGTTAACCCCTTGATCACCGCTATCTTGGTGGATATTTTTGATCCCCCAATGATTCCCAGAGATGGTTTTTTGGGTTTTTTGAGCATTCTGTCCAGATGATCTAGCTCTTCTTTTAGTGATAGGCCGGCAAATGCAGGCAAATATTTGGTAATACCCACTACTGAAGCATGTTGTCGATGCGAAACAGAAAGCGCATCATTGATATAAATGTCACCGTTTTTTGATAACAATCTGGAAAAGGTTTGGTCATTTTTTTCCTCACCATTATGAAAACGTAAATTTTCAAGAAGAATAATATCACTTGGTTTAGAGTTTCGTATAGTTCGTGATACTTTTTCACCTACGCAATCTGTACAGAAAATAATTTTCGCAAATGATAAGTGTCTCTTCAGTTCAGGGACTATGTATGATAGAGAGAGGGTTTTTTTTATTCCTTTTTTAGGCCTTCCAAAATGTGAAAGAATAATGACTTTTGCGTCCTTTTGAAAAAGTTTTTTGATTGTTGGGACTATTGCTTTTATTCGTGATGCATCGTCTATTCGAGTCCCAGATTTTGGTATATTCAAATCGACTCTGACAAGTACTTTTTTTCCTCTCAGATCAATTTTGGCAAGACTGGATAAATTCTTCATTCTAATTTATCTGATTTTTTTCCTAATTTTTTCTACAATGCGTTTTGCGGTGATACCAAAATGTTTATATAAATTTTTTGCTGGGGCGGATTCACCAAAACTGTTCATTGATATTATAATTCCATTCCCTCCAATATATTTTTCCCAACCGAATGGGGAGGCGGCTTCAATAGATACTCGTAAATTACTTTTCCCAAGTATTTTCTCTTTATAGCTTTCTGTTTGTTGATCAAACAATTCCCAGCAGGGGAGCGATACAACATTTGTGTTAATTTTTAGTCTTTTAAGTTTTTTTTGGGCACTCAAGGCAATATTTACCTCAGAGCCCGTAGCTAGAATAACAACCTTGGGATTCTTGTATTCACCGGAGATAATATAACCCCCTTTGGAGGATAAATTACTACTAGGCGAATTTATCCTAACAGTAGGCAGACTCTGTCTAGAAAGAGATAACAGAGAGGGGCCCTCTCTTCTTTTAATTGCCAAGTTCCAACACTCTGCGGTTTCTACAGCATCAGCGGGCCGGAACACAAATAAATTTGGTATTGCACGTAGACTAGGAAGTTGTTCTATAGGTTGATGTGTAGGTCCGTCCTCACCTAGCCCGATAGAATCGTGAGTCATCACGTAGATAACTTGCTGAGACATTAACGCGGATAACCTGATAGCGTTTCTACAATAGTCGGTAAATATAAGAAATGATCCTCCGTAAGGAATGAAGCCTTTATGCAAGGCAATACCGTTCATCGTTGCGGCCATGGCGTGTTCACGGACACCGTAGTATATGTATTTTCCTGTAAATTTCCCCGGCTCTATTGGCTTTAGCTGGTCTGTTTTAGTTAGATTAGAGCCAGTTAAATCTGCCGATCCCCCCAGTAAAAAAGGTATATTTTTGGTAAGGTTTTCTAAAACTTTTTGAGAAGATTTTCTTGTTGCCCAATCGGGCGATTCATTTTGAAAATTATTTTTTAAAGCATCAAGCTCTTTCTCCCAATTACTGGAAAGTTTACCACGAGTTTGCTGTAAAAACTCATTTGCATATTTTGACTTTTTCAAGTCTCTTTCCCATTTTTTTCTTACGTGATATCCTCGCATTCCGATTTGCCTCCAGGCCTTTAGAATATTTGGAGGGATGATAAATGGTTTATATTTCCACTTTAATTTTTTTCTTGTAGCATCGACCTCGTCTTGGCCAAGCGGTGCGCCATGAGTTGCCTCTGTACCACCTTTATTGGGCGATCCATAGCCAATAATTGTTCTGCATGCGATCAAAGTTGGTTTTTGTGATTTTCTAGCTCTTTTGAGCGCCCTTTCTATTTGGTTAGGTTTATGTCCGTCTACCTTTTCGGTGCTCCATCCGCTAGCTTGAAAACGTGCAATTTGATTGTCTGAGGTAGATAAACTTGTAGGACCATCAATTGATATGTGGTTGTCATCGAATAGCATGATAAGTTTTTTTAATTTTAGGTGCCCTGCTAGTGAGATTGCCTCTTGACTAATGCCCTCCATCAGGCAGCCATCTCCTGCAATTACATAGGTGTAGTGATTCACTATTTTATTTTTATACTGGCTGGCCAAAAGTCTTTCGGCAATAGCCATGCCTACAGCATTGCCGATTCCTTGACCCAACGGACCCGTGGTCGTTTCTACACATGACGCTAATCCATATTCAGGGTGGCCAGCAGTTTTGCTTCCGAGTTGGCGAAATCTTTTTATTTGATTCAGGGTCATGTCTTTATATCCCGTTAAGTAGGCAAGGGCATAAAGTAACATCGAACCATGTCCAGCTGATAAAATTAACCGATCTCTATCAGGCCATTTTGGGAAGGATGGATCGAATTTTAAAAATTTTCTGAATAAAACTACCGCTACATCAGCCATTCCCATCGGCATTCCAGGATGACCTGATTGAGCCTTTTCTACCGCATCTGCAGAGAGGAAGCGAATAGCGTTTGCAAGATCTGTGTGGTTCTTTTTTCTTTTTTCCATTCAGAAGGATATTATACTTTTAGGGGTATTGGTAGATTCTCATTTTACTTTTT
>CAYMIQ010000102.1:0-4053 GCA_964390605.1 uncultured Rickettsiales bacterium | reverse complement strand
AAAATTATTCATAGTAAAATCATTCTACCCTCGGGAGAAAAAATAAAAAGTTTTCCATACCTTCAAAAAATCCTAGACGAGATGTTAAGATTGAAAGTGACTAGAGATTCAGTGGTAATTTCTCTCGGAGGTGGGAGTATTGGTGATTTAGCGGCATTTGCTGCAAGCATAATCTTAAGAGGAATAAAATATATACAAATACCTACCACCTTACTTGCCCAAGTAGATAGTTCGGTAGGCGGGAAAACAGGTATTAATTCAAAATATGGGAAAAATTTGATCGGTAGTTTTTTTCAACCTCAATTAGTTATCGCTGATACAGATACCCTAAAAACCCTTCCAAAAAGACAAATGGTTAGTGGGTATGCTGAAGTGGTAAAATATGGATTAATCAATGATAGGAACTTTTTTCTTTGGTTAGAAAAAAACGGAAAAGGAGTAGTTAACAACAATAAGGATAAATTATTACATGCAATCAAAAAAAGTTGCCAAAGCAAATCCAAAATCGTCTCGAAAGATGAGAAAGAGTCAGGAATTCGAGCTCTTCTAAACTTGGGTCACACATTTGGTCATGCACTTGAGAATTATTCAAAATACAAACTCTCACATGGAGAGGCCGTATCGATTGGAATGAGCATAGCAGTTGATTTATCTACTAGTAAAAATTTTTGCGACCCACGAGAAGCGGAAAGGATAAAAAAACACCTCTTGATGATAGGCTTGCCTATAAAGACTCAATCGAAATTAACAAAGAACGCAAAGAATGCCTTACTTTCCAGAATGTTTCGGGATAAAAAAGTAAGAAAAAATAAAATTAACTTTGTTCTCATAAAAAAAATAGGAAATGCATTTTTAACAGATACCATCTCTAAGTCAGATTTAAAAAAATTCATGTCTGTTTATTTGTAATTTTTTTATTTGTAATGTGATCGATTCAAATTATGATGAACGTTAATTATGTTATCTGAAATATGGATATCGGTTGGAAGCATTATTCTTCTACTTTTGGTTTCCGCCTTTTTCTCTGGATCTGAAACTGCATTAACAGCAGCTTCGCGGGCTAGAATTCATCAACTTTCAAAAGAAGGGAATAAGCATGCTAAAATTGTAGAAAAACTTAATTCCAAGAGGGAACATTTAATTGGGACTATCCTTTTAGCCAACAATCTAGTCAATATCTTAGCATCAGCCTTAGCAACTAGCATACTAATCGGTATTTTTGGAAATGCTGGAATAGGTTATGCAACTGCCACAATGACCCTATTGATCCTAATCTTCGCCGAGGTGCTGCCAAAAACATATGCAATCAATAAAGCAAATAGGGTTGCCATATTTGTTGCACCACTAATACGCTTCCTGGTAACGATATTTTCCCCAATAACTAGTGCAATTCAGCTGATTGTAAGGTTTATTCTGAATCCTTTCCGCATTCCAACTGGGATTGATGCAAAAGAAAAGAAACAGGAATTACTGGGTACAATTGATCTACATGCTGACGACCGTAGTAAAGATTCTCAAGAAAAAGAAATGTTAAAAAGTATTCTGGAGCTAGAGAATGTAGAGGTTGGTGAAATCATGGTACATCGAAAAGAAATTTTTATGGTGGATTGCGATTTGCCAGCAGAAAAAATTATGAAAAAGGTAATAGCAAGCCCCTATACAAGAATCCCCTTATGGAAAAATAAACAGGAAAATATTGTAGGTGTATTGCATGTTAAAAATATTTTAGCAGAATTTGAGAAATCTAATAAAGATGTCAATGCCCTTGATTTTGTAAAACTTTCTTCTAAACCTTGGTTTATCCCAGAGTCAACATCACTACTAAAGCAACTACAAATGTTTAGGTACAGACACGAGCATTTTGCCTTAGTGGTAGATGAGTATGGAACACTCATGGGAGTTGTGACACTGGAAGATATATTGGAGGAAATTGTTGGAGAGATTAGCGATGAATTCGATACAAACGAGTTAAACTCTATAGAAGAAAAAAACGGATCTTATTTAGTAAACGGGGAAACAACAATCAGAGACCTAAACAGACTATTGTCCTGGTCATTGCCCATTAATAAGGCCACCACAGTTGCTGGCATTAAATTAATTGAAAAAGGAGAAATACAATAATTTGTGAAATTTTTTAGTTTTATAATTTTCGCTTTGAGATTCTTGAAAAAAGGAATAATCAGATAAAATCAATAAGAATTACTCCTCCTAAAAGTCAAAATACTCAAAAGATATAATATTTTTTCCTTTTATCCTTGACCCAATAGCCTTCCATATCCGACAATTATGGTAGGTGAATAGTTTTATTGATTCGGAAAAATGGATAAAAAAATTGTACCAGATGTTATTGGCAAACAAACAATATGGAGCACTTCCCAAGACGCAAGTGTTTTCGAAGCAGCACGCCTAATGTCTGAAAAAAAGATCGGGGGTGTTCTGGTTATCGCAGAACCCTATAAGCTTGTGGGCATAATAACAGAAAGGGATCTCACTACAAAAGTTATAGCTAACAATCTGAATCCAAAAAAAACTCGTGTTGAAGAAATCATGACGACAAATGTACACACGATAAGTCCAAAAGATAGCCCAAGAAACGCTTTGGCAAAAATGAAAAAATTAGGATTCCGGCATTTACCGGTTGTTGATAATAATCGTATAGTTGGTATAGTTTCAATCCGTGATTTATATTCATTCGTCCAAAAAGAACTAAAAAAAGATATACAACAGAAAGAAGAGTTCATGTTCGGCACAGGCTACGGAGGCTAAAACCTACCTCAAAAACAATCCTATTATTATGAAGAAAGCTAAAATTAAACTAGATCCTTTCCCTTGGGAGAGAAAAACAAAAGCAAAAAAGTGCTTTCACAAGGGGTGCATAAAAGAAGCGAAATTTCCAGCACCAAAAAGTCCAAAAAAAATTAAAGAAATTATATGGCTCTGCAAAGAACATGTGGAACAACACAACCGATCATGGAATTTCTTTTCAAAGATGTCTCAAAAGGAAATAGAACAATGCATAAAAATGAATGATATTGGCTGGAGGCCAAGCTGGCCCCTGGGTAGTCAAAAATCAAAATTTTTTAAAAATACGGAAAAAATTTTTAGTTCCTTCGACTGGTATAGCAATCAAAACAACGAGGAAACCAAAGGTAAATTTTCTAAACATAGAGTCGCACCAAAAAAGAGGGAGGCCTTGGATGTTCTGGGCTTAAAAGAAGATTTTACTTACAAGAAACTAAAAGAGAAATACAAGGAGCTTGTTAAGAAATATCACCCCGATCTCAACAAAGGAAGCAAAAAACATGAGGAAAAATTAAAAATGATAAACCAAGCATATGTTGTTTTAAAAACTGATATTATTGTTTGATAAATATCTACGAAGACTCTATACAATCCAAATGAATAAAAATAACGATATAACAAAATTCTCTCCCGATATCACAGTATCGGCAAAACAACTTTTTGGCATAGATTCTGAGTTTAAATGCCCAGCATTTAGCAAGAAAAGTGAACACGTTCCAAAAATAGATGAAGCCTATAAATTTGATCAAGATACGACAATAGCAATACTCAACGGTTTTGCCTTTAATAAAAGAGTGATGATACAAGGTTATCATGGAACTGGGAAATCCACGCACATCGAACAAGTTGCGTCACGATTAAATTTGCCATGTCTAAGAGACAACCTGTACAGTCAAATTAACAGAATGGACCTAATAGGAAGAGACACAATTGTCCTAGAAAATGGAAAACAAAAAACCAGCTTTCAAGAGGGTATTTTGCCATGGGCACTGCAGCGACCCGCTGCATTGGTTTTTGACGAATATGATGCAGGAAGACCGGATGTAATGTTTGTTATACAGAGGATTCTAGAGAACGAGGGTAAATTAACGCTATTGGATCAAAATAAATTTATCCATCCACACCCTGCATTCAGGCTTTTCTCTACAACTAACACGATAGGGCTAGGCGACACTAGTGGACTATATCATGGAACCCAACAGATAAATCAAGGTCAAATGGATAGATGGAATATTATTACCTGCCTAAACT
>CAYMIQ010000101.1:0-4065 GCA_964390605.1 uncultured Rickettsiales bacterium | reverse complement strand
CGGGTTTTGATCCCGTGATCGCAGGTTCGAATCCTGCCGCCCCAACCATTTCGATCCTATGTAAAGTTGATGAATATGAGGAGAAATAAGCCCCATGTATCCTGTTCTCAAGAAAGGAAAATTGAAGTTAAAAAGTTGGATGAAATGGCCCGAAACTATCTCTGTACTAAAAGCATTAAGATCCCAAGGTGATCACGCCTTATTTGTTGGTGGGTGTGTTCGAGATTCTTTCTTAAACAAACCAGTTGTGGATATCGATATTGCTACCTCGGCAAGGCCCCCAAAGACACTGAGACTCTTAAAAAAGGCAAAGATTAAAGGAATAGCGACTGGCATGAGCCATGGAACCATTACGGCGGTTTGTGGAAATAAGAAGTTCGAGATCACAACTTTGCGTCAAGATGTTGAGACTTACGGAAGGAAGGCCAAAGTACTTTTTACAAACAACTGGGAGGAGGATGCCATGAGAAGAGATTTTTCCTTGAATGCAATTTATAGCAATGAATATGGAGAAATCTTTGATCCATTCTTTGGTTTAAGTGATTTAATTAATGCTAAGGTGCGCTTTATAGGCAATCCTGAAGCTCGCATTAAAGAAGATTTCTTGAGAATATTGCGCTTTTTCAGATTTTACAGCCTTTATGGATCCGGAAAGCCTGACGGCAAAGCCATTAGATCTTGTAAAAAGATGTCAAAATTTTTGACTAAATTATCTTCTGAAAGAGTATGGGGAGAAATGAAAAAAATACTAGTGTCAAGGCGAGCATTTGACGTAATTTCCTTGATGCACAAATCGAGAATTCTCGCTCATCTTTCTATCAAATCTGCAAGCATAGCTCATATGAAAAAGATCCTTCTTCTCGAGGAAGAGCTCCAGAAAGCAGATCCTATTCGGAGATTAGCATCATTGTTTTGTAGGAACAAAAATCTACACACAGATATTTCCAATGTTAGCAAGAGAATGAAACTATCTGGAATAGAAAACAGGAGATTATTCTTTTTGTTACAACATTTAAGGGATATCTCTAGAAAAAGAAATATTGAATCTTGGCGTAGAAATGGACATGGCCTTGAAGCCTCCTTTTTTGAAGATATTCTTTTCCTTTACTCATCTTTTCGACAGGAAAACATCAGCAGAAAAAAGATCTTTTGTGAAAAAATGCTGAAGCAATATAAGCTGTGGCAAAGTAAAAAATTTCCTATAAGTGGAAATGATATAATATCCCTTGGAGTTTCGGAAGGAAAGCGGGTTGGGCAAATCCTAAATTCACTAAAACTTTGGTGGATAGATGGGAACTTTCAGGCGACAAAAACTTCTTGTCTACAGCGTGCCAAGAAAATGCTAGATACGGAATAAGCGATGAAATCTTAAGGCCATCGTGCTATTGGCGGAAGCGACATCAATATAGCCTCAGGATTACCATCGGTCATCAGACCAAATTTTGTTCCCCTGTCATAAAGTAAATTAAACTCTACGTATCTTCCTCTTCTGATCAATTGCTGCTCCTTTTCTTTATTGGTCCATTTTTTCTTCATATTTTTTCGCACTATTTTTGGATAAATATCACAAAATGTTCGACCTATGTCTTGCGTGAAATTAAAGTCTTTTTCCCATTTTCCGGTATTTAAATAATCAAAAAAAATTCCACCAATGCCTCTAGATTCGTTTCTGTGTTTTAAGAAGAAATACTCATCACACCATTTTTTAAATTTTGGATAATATTTAGAATTATGTTTGTCACAGGTTTTTTTGAGTGCCAAATGGAATTCTTTTGCATCAATCCTAGATTTACGCGATTTAGGAAAAGTAGGTGTAATATCAGCTCCACCCCCGAACCAACTTTTAGAAGTTATAATAGATCTAGTATTCATGTGAACTGTTGGAATTAGAGGAGATTGAGTGTGCGCAACTAATGAAATACCGCTTGCCCAAAAGTTTGGATTTTTAATCGCCCCAGGAATCTCTTTCCTGAATTCATTAGAAAATTTTCCATAAACCGTTGATATATTAACTCCCACTTTCTCAAAAACTTTACCATGCATCAAGGCCATTTCGCCGCCACCCTTATCCTTTTTACGATCTGTTGATCTTTTCCATTTTGTGTACCTAAATTTTGCAGGGTTTGTGCTTACTTCATTTTCTAGATCTTCAAAGGATTTACATATCAGATTGCGCAGTTCTTTGAACCACTTATTAGCCTCTTCCTTTCGTTTTTTAGATGGAAAAGAATTTACTTTAATTGCGTGGCTTCTTGTCATATCTTGTCCTAATATGTAGTTAGTTTTTCCTATATTCACTATTTTAACGATTATTTGCAAAACCAAAACACCTCAATGTCAAAAAAGAATAAAAGATACAAAAAAACTAATCATGATGAACAAAAACGTGATCTAGATTTTGCGCGTAGGCAGTTTTTGTATCGTTCTACAGGATCGTTTGTTGTAATTGGGGCTGCTTTTTCTACTTGGCCATTTCTTAATAGTTTGGCACCTGCTGGAGACGTTTTGGTAGATGCAAAAACGGAAGTTGATTTGTCAAAAATTAAAAGAGGAGAGAGTTTGACCGTACAGTGGAGGGGAAGGCCCGTATTTATTCGTCATCGTACCGAAGCGGAAATCTTAGAAGCAAAAAATACAAAAGACTCAGCGCTTGTTGAACCACAATTAGATAGTGACAGGGTAGTAAATTCTGAATGGTTAGTTGTAGTTGGTGTTTGTACACACTTGGGTTGTATTCCGTTAGGTCAGAAAAAAAACGATTTTAAAGGTGATTATGGTGGATGGTTTAGCCCGTGTCATGGATCTCACTATGATACATCTGGTCGTGTTAGAAAAGGTCCAGCGCCTAATAATTTGGAGGTTCCGCCTTATGAATTCTTGGGTAAGAGTAAAATATTAATAGGCTAATTCTTATATTGGTATAATGACAAGGAAAGATAAATTATTTCAGTGGATTGATTCACGTTTACCTGTTTTTACTTTTTTCAGAGACCACTTAAGAGACTACCAAACGCCAAAAAATCTGAACTATTTCTGGAATTTTGGATCAATCTTGGGCGTGTTGCTTCTTGTGATGATAGTGACAGGATTAGTTTTGGCTATGCAATACACTCCGCACGTTGATTTGGCATTTGATAGTGTGGAAAGAATTATGCGGGATGTTAATTATGGCTGGTTGTTGCGATACATTCATAGTAATGGATCCTCGTTCTTTTTTATAGCGATCTATATACATACTTTTAGAGGAATGTATTATGGGTCATACAAATCACCTAGGGAAATTCTATGGATTTTGGGTGTATTGACACTCGTATTATTAATGGTTACAGCCTTTGTTGGCTACACTTTACCGTGGGGTCAGATGAGTTTTTGGGGCGCAACCGTTATAACAAACCTTTTCTCGGCTATTCCTTTTATAGGAGATGAGATAGTTACATTTATCTGGGGTGGATATGCAGTTGGCAACCCAACCTTAAATCGTTTTTATGTATTACACTTCCTGATACCGTTTATAATATTAGCTGTTGTTTTTGTTCATCTCATTGCTTTGCACAAAGCTAAGTCAAACAATCCTCTGGGGGTTGATTCCAATAAAGCGAAAGATAACTTACCCTTTCATCCATATTATACTGTTAAGGATTATTTTGGTTTCGGTGTTTTCTTTCTTGTGTTCTTTATATTTGTATTCTTTCTTCCCAATTTCTTTGGTGAACCAGATAATTACATACCCGCTAATCCACTCGTGACCCCTGGTCATATTGTGCCAGAGTGGTATTTTTTACCTTTTTACGCAATCCTTAGGTCAGTTCCGGATAAATTGATTGGTGTTATCTTAATGTTTGGCGCTGTCTTTATTCTTTTCTTACTTCCTTGGCTTGATAGACATCCAGTTAAGAGCGCTACTTTTCGCCCTATATACAAGCAGTTTTTTTGGTTGTTTGTTTTAGATTGTTTTATATTAGGTTGGATTGGATCCAATCCTCCAGTAGGTCATTATATTTATATTGGTCGCGTTGCTACTATATTTTATTTCTCATTCTTTATTGTGATCCTTCCTTTACTTAC
>CAYMIQ010000100.1:0-4184 GCA_964390605.1 uncultured Rickettsiales bacterium | reverse complement strand
TAGCATGTCATTGTTGTCTAGGCTTGTTAATATAGTAACTGCTAGAATATCAGGTCTTTTGATATTATATTTTTTTGCAGCGACTTGGTTTGCTTTTACTGCAGCTTTAATCATTTTTGCACCACCAGTTGCATGAATAGTGATCATGGTGGGTTTTAGACTTACAGCATTTGAGATTGCGCTGGCGACGGTATTGGGGATGTCGTGAAATTTTAAATCAAGAAAAATGGGCATACCTGCCTTGCGAATTTCTTTTACTCCTTTTGGTCCGTGGGCAGTAAAGAATTCTTTTCCAATTTTAATTGCACCTAAGGAATTTTTTAATCGCTTAGAGATTCTTTTTGCAATCACAAAATCACTTGTATCTAAGGCACATATAATTTTTTGTGAAACATTACTTTTCATTGATTTACAATTACACCAAAAAAAAGCTTTTTAAAAAAGAAAGTTATTTTTTTTTATCTTTATTGCTCTCTTTAGTTAGATCTTTAGCAAGTTTTTTCCACTTAAATTGTGAGATCCAGGTCATTAAGCTGCCAATTGCAAATCCTAGGAAAAAAATAATTAAAACGATTAAATACGTTGGAAGATTGATAATAAAAGGAAAGGGATTCAGATTTAGGGCTATGTATTCCTGATTATTAATCGAAAAAATTGAGATTATTAAAAAGATGGGTATTAAAAAAAACCAAAAAAGACTTTTCAAATTACTCTTTCCGAAGTGAGTTACTTATTGGTTGCATTTAATTTTTTTTTCAGCTGTTTCCCCATTTTGAAAAAAGGTACTGATTTGCTTTGCACTTGAACAGATTCTCCAGTTCTTGGGTTTCTTCCAACTCGCGCCTTTCTTTCTTTCGTTCCAAGTACCCCAAAACCCCTTAGTTCAACACGATTTCCTTGTGATAAATTTTTTGATATTTCTTGGAATACCGCCAACACCACTTTCTCAATATCTCGGTAAAATAAATGAGGATTTTTACTTGCTAGGGTATCTATAATACTTGATCTTGTAATTCGGTTAGATGACAATAAATTTACCCCCCATTACTTAATAATTATTGGATTCCACCATGCCAAAGTGATAAAAGACCTTCAAGCATTACTTTTTTAGGTAGAGTATTTTCTTTATAAATATATCCAAAAACTACATCCAAAAAACTTTTTGGATACTCTATTTCAATCGTCTTAAGAGGTAAATTCTTGTCTACTTTTTTTTCTTTTTCAAGCCAACTAATAGCTTCTTCTTGACCACCAATTTCATCAATTAGCCCTAATACTAGTGCCTGATTTCCAGTAAATATTCTTCCATCGGTGAGGGGTTGTATTTGATTTTGACTAAGCCCCCTCTTAAGCTCTACCATTTCTAGAAATGTTTTGAATGCATCATCAACAGCTTCTTGCGCTAAATTTCTAGATTCTTCTGTCATCATTTCGAGTGGTGAGGGGGATGCTTTAAGCGAACCGCTTTTGATAGCTTCTGTTGTAATCCCCATTCTATCCAGAAGTTTAGTAATTTCAGAAGTTTGCCAAATTGCGCCAATGGATCCTGTGATTGTTCCTTTTCTTGCAAAAATTCTTTCACCAGGTAGTGCTGCCATATATGCCGCAGAAGTAGCAATTTCTTCCATGACTATAACCAAAGGCTTTTTCTTGGCAAAACTATCTAATGCATAAAATAATTGTTCTCCACCAACAACGGTTCCCCCCGGGCTATTCAAGTATACAATTAAGGCCTGGATTTTATCATTTTGTTTTATAGCCCTAATCTTTTCATTTCTTAATTGATCTGTTGTGATTATGCCATCAATATTGATCTGTGCGACCGCAGGGTGCTTTGGAAAATCGCTATTCCCGGTAAAATATGCAAAAGCTAGAATCGAAATAAATAAAATAAAAAAATTTCGTACTGAAAAATATTTTTTCACTTAGTTTCCCCCTGCAGAATTCTTATATTATTAGTTTTCTTCTTTTGTCGTTATAGTATCGATTTTGCTTTTAGTAGATTTTTTCTTTTGACTAACTTTCTTCTTTTCTTTTTTTTCAGTACCCGAGGAATCAGCCTCTTTGCTTTTCACATTCTTTTTGTTTGCTTTCTTACCTCCCTTATCTAGTATGTTGCTCAGCGTTGCACCTGAATCAACTGATCCAAATTTAGCTGTAGTTTTTTCCTGTTCCCCTAGCTCACGAGCTTTAATCGACAAAATTAACTTATTATTTTTTGCATCAATTTTTGTAATTACTGCATCTACTCTCTCCCCAACAGCGAACCTATCTACTCTTTGCTCACTTTTCTCCTGGGAGAGATCTAATTTTTGTATATATCCAGGAATTTTGTTATCTGTTTTAACATGCATTCTATCTTCCTCTAGTTTCGTGATATTACAGGTAACCGTTTCTCCGACTTTGATATTTTTAAGATTAGACTTAATAGGATTCTCTGTTAATTGTTTAACACCAAGTGTTATTTTCTGACCATCAATATCAACATCAATGATTTTTGTTTTTATTTTATCACCTTTTTTATATTTTTTAATTGACTGCTCTCCTGCGCTCTCCCAATCCAAGTCTGATAAATGAACCATCCCATCAACATCCATTGGCAGACCAACAAAAAGACCAAATTCCGCTATATGTTTTATTGTTCCACTAATTTCTGTTTCCTTAGGGTAGGTTTCAGAGAATTTCTTCCAGGGATTTTCTTGACATTGTTTTAGACCTAAACCAATTCTTCTCTTTTCTTTATCTATATCCAAGATTACTATCTCTATTTCCTGACTATTTGAGACTATTTTTCCGGGATGTATGTTACTTTTGCTCCAAGTCATTTCGGAAATGTGTATAAGCCCCTCTATTCCAGGTTCTAGTTCAACAAATGCTCCGTAATCAGTGACCTTTGTTACTTTTCCTTTATATTTATTTTTTTCTTTATATTTCCCAATTAGCTTTTCCCAAGGGTCGGGCTGAAGTTGTTTTAATCCCAGACTCACCTTTTGCTGCTCCTCATCAAACTTAATAATTTTTACTTTTATTTTATTTCCTAAGGAAAGAATCTCTGATGGATGTTCTATGCGTTGCCATGAAATATCTGTTACGTGTACTAGGCCGTCCATTCCTCCTAGATCTACAAATGCTCCATAGTCAGTTAAATTTTTGACTACCCCTTCCAGCACATCGCCTTCTTTTATTTTTGCGAGAAGCGCACCTTTTTCAACTTGTCGATTTCCTTCTATAACAACCCTGCGAGAAACAACTATATTGTTTCTTCTTTTATCCATTTTGATGATTTGGAAGGTTTGTGGTTTATTCATGACGCTTTCAACATCAATGGGTCGCACATCTAGTTGGCTTCCTGGAAGAAAAGCGACGGTTTTAGATAGCTCTACAGAGAAACCTCCACGGATTTTTCCCTTAATTATGCCAGTAACCAGTTCTTTTTTTTCAAAGGATTTTGAGAGAATTTTCCACGCTTCTTCTCTTTGGGCCTTTTCGTAGCTCAAAATAGCATTCCCACTTTTGCCTTCAAATCTTTCAACAAAAACCTCTATATTGTCGCCAGCTTTAATTTCTTTGCTTTTTTCGGACTCTAGTTCCCTCAATGGAACGATGCCTTCTGACTTCAGGCCAACATCAATAATGATGCTATCGTTTTCGATTGCTACTACTTTTCCTTTTTTTACAAAGCCTTCCAGCTTGGAGGATTTTTTGAAAGATTCTTCCAAAAGTTTTGAGAATTCATCATCCTTTGTCTCTTTATATAAATTTAAATCACCCATAAAATTCTTTCTGTAATTTTTTAACTCTTTTTTTTAAGTCCTTGCTTTTTTAACCAATCAGCAGCTTCTTCAAAAACATCCTCAATAAGCATATCAGAGCTGTCTATCAGACACGAACCCTTTGCCACCCTTAAGGGTGCTATCTTTCGTCTTTTATCCCTCATATCTCTCATTTCCAAATCTTTTAAAACGTCGTCATATATACTCCTGATCCCTCTTTCCTGCAACTCTTTGTGTCTTCTTATTGCTCTTTTTTCTAAATTTGCAGTTACAAAGATTTTATATGGTGTATTTGGAAATACGATAGTTCCTATATCTCTTCCATCAATTACACTTCCTTTTGCATTTCCTGGAGGTTTTTTTCCGAAATTCCTTTGAAATATGACTAATAATTTCCTTATTTTAGCAATT
>CAYMIQ010000099.1:0-4210 GCA_964390605.1 uncultured Rickettsiales bacterium | reverse complement strand
GCCGGCGTTCTTGTTTCCGAGAAGGCGATCGCGGATTATTTTGAAAGGGCTGCGAAGGACAGGGATGCAAAAACTATTGCAAACTGGATAATGGGTGACCTATTTGCTCTCTTAAATAAAGCAAACAAAAGTATTAGTGATTCCCCAATCTCATCAGATGGTTTGGGCGAGTTAGTGGATTTAATTACAGATGGTACCATATCAGGTAAAATTGCGAAGGGAGTTTTTGAGTCTATGGCGCAAAACGGGAAAGCTGCCTCGGTTATCATTGAGGAGCAGGGATTAAAGCAAGTTTCTGACGTCACCGAGTTAACCAAGGTTATAGATCAAGTTTTGTCCACTCATACTGATGAAGTTAACCAATATAAGAGTGGGAAAGAAAAAGTATTTGGTTTTTTTGTTGGTCAAGTGATGAAATTAACAGAAGGGAAGGCAAATCCAAGGACAGTTAATGACCTTCTGAAGAAAAAACTTTCCAATTGATCTTATTGAGAGTTGACACATTTTTATTGAGTCGCTAGAGATATATCTTCAAGGAGCGGTGGCTGAGTGGCTGAAGGCAGCGGTTTGCTAAACCGTCATACGGTTTTTCCGTATCGGGAGTTCGAATCTCCCCCGCTCCGCCACATTACTATAACCAGCCTTGCCCACCCTTTACCTTCTCAATAAAGTTCTTTACAACAATTTCTGCTATCTTTTTTGATTGTGGGAGAGCATCTGCAACTGTCTTTTTCATATTATTGACTCCTTTAGGCCCAAGCGATTGTTCCAAAGATTCCTTATATTCAGGAACCGTGCACCAGTCTTCTACCGTATTCTCCGTTTCTTCGACATGAAACTGGATTCCAAAAGCACTATCTTGATAGCTGAAGGCCTGTATTTTGCAAAGTTCGGATTCAGCTAAAACGTCACATTCATTTGGCAAGTCAGTTACTTGATATGAATGCCAATGAAGCACCCGAAAGGTTTTGGGGGAATCACGAAATAAGGAAGACGTTGTATCTAATAATTTTACATTTGCTACCCCTATTTCTGGTTTTTCCATCTTTTTTATGCTTCCGCCAAGAGCTTCTCCTAAAAATTGGCATCCAAGACATATTCCCATGAACGGAATTTTTCTCTCTAGAGCAGCTTCAGTAATCAATCTTTTTTCAACCTTCATCCAGGGGCACTCTTCTTCTTGAGCAGTATTCATTGGCCCCCCCAGAACCCAGAGTGAGTCGTATTTCTTAAGATTTATATTAGAATTTTCTTTGGAAATATTGCAAATATCGACCTTAACATTATGCTGTTTAAGGCATTCGTTAAAGTAACCAAGCCCTTCGACTGCTATATGCTGAAAGATCAGAAACCTCATACAGGTGTGTTCTTCTGTGTTCTTTTATTTTTTTTGTAGTACATTTCCATAGTACGTTTGGTTACAAAGAAAGTGAAAATCCAAATTAAAAGAGCAACTGGAATAGATCCGATAAGCATGGGCATGAAAATAGTCATAAAATTATCCAGGAGATATTGAGGACCCACGCTATCTTCGATAACAGCTCCCTGATAGCCTAAAAAGTAAATACCTACGCTATAAATTAAAAGAAAGATAAATGGTATTGTAATAGGGTTGCACACTAGAGTGCCAAGAAGCGCAGACATAATGTGACCACCTGTTAGCCAAGAAAAGAAAGGTGCAAGAAGAAAGTGTAGGCCAAGTAAAGGGGTGAAACCAAACGCGGCACCCCACGCGAAACCGATTGCTATTTTTTTTGGAGGGACTTTGAATCTTCTTATACGATAACCAATATAATCAATTCCTCTGCGCCATCCTTTTTTTGGCCAGATCAGATTTCGCAGCAATAAAAGAACATCTCGTTTGTCTCTTCTTTTGAATAGCATTTTCAAATCATTTTATTTTTATTGCTTCTTATGTCGCTTCTCTTTTTTTCGCCAGTCCCAAGGTTTTATAAAATTACTTCTCCACATGCCTATCTTATTTGATTGTGCTAATTCTTCATATTCAATATAGCTATCAGAATATTTTCTATATGCTAACGCTAGGCCTCTTTTGACCATTTCCCCATTGATGTCAATATTACCTTTAAAGCAAACTGCCAAAGTTCTTCCATATCGATCTTGGCCTTTGACGATACAGCTGATCCAATGATCCGCTGTTTCGTAAGCTAAAGTCATTGCAGCTTCTTCCCCACACATCCAGCTTTGACTATCTATTGTACAAACTTGTTTTAGTTCCGGCGCATCGATTCCATACAATCTAATTTTATTACTGCCAATCTGAATAGTATCACCGTCAATTACTCTAGCCTTCCCATTAATTTGGGCGCTTGCATTGAATGGGGTCATTATTGCGAGCGTTACGAAGAGAGTGAATATAATGCTATTCATATTCATTTTTCTAGAGTTTCAGTCTATCTTTGATCTCATATATTTTTGTATTTGGAAAAAAAAGCTTACAATACATAAAGTAGTTAGCGAGTACTTTTTGTACATAATATCTTGTTTCGCTGATTGTGATGAGTTCAATCCAGTCAATTGCGTTAATGTTGTCTTTTCTTGGGTCGCCGTTACTTTTTATCCATCTTTTCACTCTGCTGGGGCCACCATTATAGCCCGCTAGGGAAAGGATATAGGAGTCTTTGTACATAGACATTAGCTCTGACAGGTATGCTTTACCAAGCTGGAAATTGTAACTGGGATCATTGATTAGCTTCGCTCGGGAATATTTAACCTTTATGTCTTTAGCAACTTTTTTAGCTGTACTAGGCAAGACCTGCATTATTCCTAAAGCTGATGCTCTGCTAACAGCCTTTTCGTAAAAGTTGCTTTCCTGTCTTGCTACTGAAAGTGCCAATGCCATTTCTTTTTTGTTTTTCAATTTTAATAAAGGTGGGGCAGGATATGCTAGGTGCGCTAGGTCCATTCCTTGATTTATAGATTTTCTTGCGAGCCTAACTACGACATAATAGATTCGCATCTTTTGGGCTTTTTTAATAATGGCACTTTTTTCCTTTATATTTTTGGCCATGTCATAGAGGTGTATAAAGAATGGTTCGGCATGATCTTTCTCTCCAATAGAGTTCAGGAAATCTATTACTTTTATTAATTGATTGTCCTGATAGGGTGGTTTGCCCGATGTTTGGGAAGCAACTGTCTTGATATTTTTATCACTTTTCAAATGCGCTAATCCTAGCTGTCCATAAAAAGTAGTATAATGTTCTCCTGCTTTTTCAAACCATGTGCGCGCTTCTTCATTATTCCCTAGTGCTACATGCGCCCTTCCAGCCCAGTAGGATGCTCGGGAAATACTTATTGGCATAGAAACATTTTCAAACATTCTTTGAAAATGTTGTAGAGCCTTTTCTGGTTTTTGAAGAAAACGCAGAGCCAGCCAGCCAGCTATCCATTCAGAATCCGCCAAAGACAGCCCGCTGTCAAAAGTAATTTTAGTTGCTACGCTATAGGCTTTATTAAAGTTTTTCTTCCTTAATTCTTGTCTTATTAATTGCTCAATCGATTTCCACCACAATTCTTTATGAGATAAATTTCTTGGAAGTGTTTCAAGAATGTCAGCCGCATTTTCTCTTGATTTTTTTACACGCCAACGAAATCTTTCAAACAGGAAGCCTTCGTTTGGCAGAAGGTAATCAGGCATTTTAGCAATTGCTGCATCAACTCCACCTCTCATTGCCCTTAGCCGCAGGCGAGCTTCATAGAGCGATTTTAAATCCTTATTCTTGATTCGATTTAAAGTTCTTCTCGCTGCTGAGATTTTTCCTTCCCAACTCAACCTTTCAATTCTTTCAAGATTATCTTCCATAGTCCACATTTTGCGATAAAGCTTTATAAAAGAACGCTCCTGTTTGTAACTAAAATTTCCATTAATCCAGATATTTTTTATCATGCGTTTTGCTTTTTCTTTCTCCTGATTTCGAAAAAGTGCCTCAGCATACCGAATCTCTCCAGTTGTCGTTATTGGAGGATATTTTGTGAACCAATTGATGATCTCTGTTGCTGAAACATTAGTGAAAGACGATTCCTCAGCATTTATCCTTAAAGTTTTTTGATTCGGCCAATTTTTATGAGATTCAATAAATTTTGAGAATTCTCGAAACTTTCTTTGTTCTTTGGATAATTTTAGTCTAGCCCAAGTGAACAGGCTCTTTATCACAGGCTCCTTTATTCCTGAAGTAAGAGTTCTGAATTT
>CAYMIQ010000098.1:0-4231 GCA_964390605.1 uncultured Rickettsiales bacterium | reverse complement strand
GGTAGACCAACATAGCCTAGGCCGATATTAGCGATTTTTCTGAATGAGTCCTCATTCTGCTGCAGCTCAAAAATACCAGATCTTAAAATAGATAAAACTACAGGCTCAATTCTATCAATCTTCCAATCATCTTTTATAAGTTTACTAATTTGTTTATCTATATTCTTAATCTTTTTAGAAACACCCGATAAAATGGTCTCAAAAAGCTCCATATCTACTTTGCTCTTTTCGATTCGAAATTTAACAAATTCTTTTAATACGTCTTCATATTTTTGTCGAGTAAGCAGGATTTGGTATAACGCCTGCACAGCTAATAAGCGCGCAGCGCTCTTGTGACTGGCGTGTGATTTCTTTTTTACTCTTACTTTGGGCACTTCTTATTTACCGAAGAAAGAATTTCTGATTCTAATCATTTGCAAACAAGTCTCTGCTGCTTGCCCTCCTTTGTTACCTTTCTTGATAGAAGCGCGTTCTAATGCTTGTTTTTTATTCTCAGCTGTAATGATGCCGAAACCTAAGGGTAATTTATGTTTAGATACAAGATCCATAATTCCTCGGATACTTTCTTGGCATACTAGATCATAATGGCTTGTTTTGCCTCGTATTATACATCCTAAAACTATGTAACCATCGTAGCGCGATCGGTGAATTGAAAAGTTTAATGCTGATGGTATCTCTAAAGATCCGGGCACAGACACACTATCAAATTTTATTTTTTTCTTTCGTAAAATTAATTTTGCACCTTTGAAAATTTCATCTGAAATATCAGGATAGAATCTCGACTGAATAATAAGAATCTTTCTCATCACAAAGACTTTCTACCTACAATCTTTAAACCGTATGCATCTAATCCGACAATATTACGCTTTACATTGGAAAGTAGGATCATCTCTTGTACGCCAAGGTCAACTAGGATTTGTGCTCCCACCCCATAATCACGAAGCACCGAGGGCGACTTATACCTCTTCAATGATTTCATCTTCATTTGATCGAGGAGGCTTGTTGGGCGGGGCTCCCTAATAAGAATTACAACTCCTGTACCTTTTTTTTCAATTATGCGCATGGATTTTTCCAACTCCCCTCCCTTTGCAGAAGACTTGCTACCCAGAACATCCTCCAAAACATTAAGGGAATGTACTCTAACCAGGGTAGGTTCGCTTTTGTTAATAGTGCCCTTTACCAATGCAATATGTTCAGCATACTCAGCCTGATTAATATAAATCATCATTTTAAATTCGCCGCCATACGTGCTGTTAATTTTAGCCTCAAACATTTTTTTAATAATTTTTTCATGTTTTCTTCGGTAAGCAATAAGATCAGAGATTGTAGCTAATTTAAGTTTATGCCTCTTGGAAAAACTCAGCAGATCCGTAAATCTAGCCATACTGCCATCATCGTTCATGATTTCGCAAATGACAGCAGAGGGATTCATACCTGCTAAATTAGCAATATCAACCGCTGCCTCCGTATGACCCGCACGAACTAACACTCCCCCCTCTCTTGCAACAAGTGGGAAAACATGGCCTGGAGAAACAATATCTTTCTTTGAGCTGCGCGAGCTAATCGCGGTTTTGATAGTGCGTGCCCTATCGGAAGCAGAGATTCCCGTACTAACACCTGTTCGCGCCTCAATTGAAACCGTAAATGCAGTTTGGTGACGAGAAGCATTTTGGGAAGACATCAGAGGCAAATCTAACTTCTTCACGCGTCCAGATGTTAAGGCCAAACAAATTAAACCTCGACCGAATTTTGCCATAAAATTGATCTTCTCTGCTGTTGCCTTTGTCGCAGGTATTACTAAATCCCCTTCATTCTCGCGATTTTCGTCATCAACAAGGATGATCATTTTTCCCGCCTTAATATCGTTGATCACCTCTGAAATCGACGATAGGCTTTTCCTTTTTTTCATCTACTTTTTCCTTGTGGCTTGAGCAATATATTTAGCAAAAATATCAACTTCCAAATTTAGCCTTGATCCCCGAGAAATGGAGTCAAGAGTTGTGTTTTTTTGCGTATACGGAATAAGGTTGACTGAGAAGCTGTTATCCTTTACCGAATTTACAGTCAAGGATACGCCATCAAGAGCAACTGATCCCTTTTCCGCAATCATTGATACTAATTGTTTACGTACCTTACAGGTAATAATTTTTGATTCTTTCTTGCGACTAATACTAGATACCTTGGCGACACCATCAATATGGCCGGTAATCATATGACCGCCCACATCCTCTCCAAACCTAAGGGATCTTTCTAAATTAATCCTCTTACCCACAAACCAACCACTTACCGTAGTACGATTGATTGTCTCTGTTGAAGATTGAAAAACTAGTATACCTTTTTTCTTCTTAATGACACTAAGGCAAATCCCTGAGCAAGAAACAGAATCGCCAACTTTGACTCTAGAATTAGACAATTTAGTCCTGACATCAAGCACTCTATCGCCGCGTGAGTCGATATTTACAATAACGCCTATATCTGAAATTATTCCTGTAAACATTATGAAGATCTTTCGTAGCTCTCCATGACATCTCCCTCGGTTTCGCGAACAGAGATGCGATTAAAATGAATCGCATTTAGCAGTTGTGGGACTTTTAAGTTACCCATAACAGTTAAACCGTTTGATCCAATAATTTTTGTAGATCTGAATAAAATTAAATTATCAACCAATTGACTCCGAATTAAGCTTGTAATAATTTTTGAACCACCCTCAACTAAAACTCTGGTAATTCCTTTTTCTGCTATTTTTTTCATTACCATCTCCAAGGAAACTTTCTTTGTCTTTTTTGCCTTTTTTCCGTTTGCAAAACTTATAATATGAATACCCTTTTTCTCAAGACTCTTAGCGCGAGATGCATTGTGGGGCTTGTTGGTAAAAATCCAGGTTGGATTAAGTCTTGCGGTTTTCGCCAAATGACTAGAAGGGGGAGTGCGAAGAGAAGTGTCAATAACGATTCTTAACGGAGAAAATCTTTTCATTCCAGGCAATCTACAGGTTAAGAGAGGATCGTCTCTAATAACTGTTCCAATTCCTACCAAAATTGCGTCATGATTTGCTCGAAGTAAATGGGCATGTTGGCGAGAAAGATCACCGCTTATCCATTTGCTGTCTCCAGACTGAGTCGCAATACATCCATCGATAGTGGCAGCAACCTTGACCGTGACCAAAGGTCTTTTAATTTTTATTTTTTTAAAAAAACCTTCATTTAATTTCTCAGCTTCTTTTTTGCACACACCATAAATAACCTCAACACCTGCGCGCCTTAATTGTAACAAACTTTTACCAGAAACTCTTGGGTCAGGGTCTTTGCAGGCCACTACAACTTTGCGGATTCCTGAGCGGATAATTTCTTTAATGCATGGTGGAGTTTCACCTGTGTGGCAACAGGGCTCCAAAGTCACAAAGATAGTAGAATTATGTGCCTTGTCGCCTGCCTGCCTTAAAGCAACTGTTTCTGCATGAGGTCTTCCTCCTGGCTGAGTCCAACCTCTACCGACAATTTCAGATTTACTCTTATTGGAAATGTTGCTGACAACAATGCAGCCTACTGATGGATTAGGCCAAACATTACCTAAACCTCTTTTCGCAAGCTCCAAGGCAGCAAGCATATATCGCTTATCGTACTCAGTCTTGTTTTGACTCCTCATTGAGTTTTCCGAGAAAATCTTCGAAATCCTGCGCCTCCCTAAAATTCCTATAAACTGACGCGAAACGAACATAAGCAATCTCATCCAGTGTCTTAAGAGCGTTCATAACCATCTCGCCAACTTGAGAAGATGCTATCTCATTCTCGCCAGAACTCTCTAATTGTCTCTGAATTCCACTAACCACCCTGTCTATTTGGTCAGAATCAACAGGCCGCTTTCGACAGGCAATATTAATAGATTTATAAAGTTTCTCAGAATCGAAGGGCGCTCTCTTGCCATCGTTCTTTAGAATGGTTAGTTCTCGTAATTGCACTCTCTCAAAGGTTGTAAATCTAGCGCCACATCCTCCGCATACACGCCTACGCCGAACGACTGTATTATTCTCAGTAGGACGAGAATCCTTAACTTCTGTGTCATCATTATTACAAAAAGGACATTGCAAATCTAATACTCCGTATTAAATGAAATTTTCATATATAGGAAATTTCTTACATAATGTTTGAACTTTAGAAAGGATCTCCTCTTCCTTCTTGCTGTTATCTTCCAAATTTTCGCTCAGAGCGTCCAAAACATCTCCAATATATTC
>CAYMIQ010000097.1:0-4328 GCA_964390605.1 uncultured Rickettsiales bacterium | reverse complement strand
CAACAGTCTTTATAACGCTTGCTTTAATTCTAAGTCTATTAATCTTTATTGGGGAAGCAGTTAGGGACGCCTTCGACCCAAGAAGGGTGTTAAAATAATGAAAGAGAAATCACTATTATCAATCAAGAATCTGTCTGTATCTTTTGAAACAAGAATTGCTGAATCAATTAGTGAGATTCCTGCAGTAAGAAATATATCATTCGATATCTTTCGGCAAGAAACAGTTGCTCTTGTGGGGGAAAGCGGTTGTGGAAAAACGGTTTCTGCCCAATCAATTTTAAAATTACTCCCTCAGAACGCAATACTACATTCCAGTAAAAGTATTTTCTTTGAAGATCGCAATCTACTGGATGCTCAAGAAAGCGAATTAAGAAATATTCGAGGGAATAAGATCAGCATGATATTCCAGGAACCTATGACTTCTCTAAATCCTTTGCACACCGTGGAAAGACAAATTTCTGAAATTATATTCACTCACTCCCCTGATACTGAAGAGCAAGTAAGAACAAGAGTGTTAGAGCTATTAAAGATGGTAAAACTCAAAGATATAGAACGAAAATTAACCAGCTATCCCCATGAGTTATCTGGCGGAGAAAGACAACGAATCATGATTGCCATGGCTATTGCAAATAATCCCGATTTACTTATTGCAGACGAACCAACAACTGCCCTGGATGTTACAATTCAAGCGGAAATTCTTCAGCTGTTAAGAGATTTAAGAAATAAATTAGGGATGTCGGTTCTTTTGATCACGCATGAATTAAATATCGTCAAGAAATATGCTGATAGAGTATATGTAATGAAAAATGGAAAAATAATTGAATCTGGAAAAACCAAGGGGGTTTTTAAAGCCCCTAAGAATCAATATACCAAAGACCTGATCAAGTCTGAACCGCCCCCAATGTCCGCCTTGAAGCGTAACGAATCGGATATGCTGATTGAAGAAAAGAATCTCAATGTTTGGTTTCCTATAAAAAAGGTCATTATGCAAAAGGTCAGTGGTCATGTTAAAGCAGTTTCAGATTTAAACTTTTCTATTTCATCTGGCTCAACACTTGGGGTTGTGGGCGAGAGTGGATGCGGAAAAACTTCCCTGGGCCTCGCCTTACTCAGACTAATTCCTAGCACAGGAATAATTCGTTACTCTGGATCAAGAATTGATAATCGTAAAACAAAGGAAATGAGGTCTCTAAGAAAAGAAATGCAGATTGTTTTCCAAGATCCCTTTGGATCCTTGAGTCCAAGGATGTCAGTAAGAGAAATTATCGAGGAAGGATTAAATGTACATGGCTTTATTAAGAAATCGGAACTTGAAAAACGAACAATTATCAATCAATCACTTCAAGCCGTTGAATTAGATCCAAAAATTGCTGACCGTTATCCCCATGAGTTCTCTGGTGGGCAAAGGCAAAGAATTGCCATTGCTAGAGCGCTAGCATTAAAGCCAAAATTCTTACTATTAGACGAACCAACGAGTGCTTTGGATAGAACAATTCAAGTGCAAATAATAAATCTTCTCAAAAGTCTTCAGAAAAGATTCCATCTGACTTACTTATTCATTAGTCACGATCTCAAAGTAATACGATCATTGGCTGATCAGATTCTTGTAATGAAATCTGGAAAAGTTCTAGAGCATGGAAAAACAAACCAAGTTTTTGATCGGCCTAAAAATCCCTATACACAAAAGTTGATTAGCTCAGCGCTCAACCTAAGTTAATCTAGGATTTTTTGAATTTCTCGGCTTCTTCTGATCCACCAGTAGCGTTGCCTTCACTATAAGAATGAGCACCTGTACCTGCCAACTTACCTCCTTGCACAATTAAATACTCATCTCTAATTGGTTTTTTTGCAAACCAGCACTCAAGTATTTCTCTAACGCCAGCAGCATAACGCGCCTGCGCAGCTAAGGATGTACCCGAGGTATGTGGTGTCATAGCATGATACGGCATAGTCCTCCAAGGATGGTCTTTCGGTGGTGGCTGTGGAAACCAAACATCTCCAGCATATCCAGCCAATTGACCACTTTCAAGTGCTTGGGCAATTGCGTTTCTATCGCAAATCTTACCTCTCGCAGTATTAATCAAGTAAGACCCTCTCTTCATTTTGCTCAACATTTTCTCATCAAATAAATGCTCAGTTTCGGGGTGTAAAGGACAATTAATAGTAATTACATCACACACCTTAACCATCGATTCTACGCTGTCATGAAATGTTAAGTTAAGTTCCTTTTCCACCTCTTCAGGTAGTCTGTGTCTATCAAAATAATGCAGCTTTACATCAAAAGGTTTCATCCGCCTCAAAACAGCAAGTCCAATACGTCCAGAAGCAACTGTTCCAACATTCATACCTTCGACATCGTATGATCTTGAAACACAGTCAGCAATATTCCATCCCTTCTTAACAACCCAGTTGTAGGAAGGTATGTAATTCCTAACTAAAGCAAGGATCATCATGACCACATGTTCTGAAACAGAGATACTATTGCAGTAAGTCACTTCACAAACCGTCATATCATTATCAATTGCAGCCTGTAAATCCACGTGATCAGAACCAATGCCCGCGGTAATAGCCAATTTTAAATTAGGTGATTTCTTGATCCTCTCGGCAGTCAAATAAGCAGGCCAAAAGGGTTGTGAAATAGCGATATCAGCATCTACAAGCTCTTTCTCAAATACAGAATCTGAACCATCCTTATCAGCTGTAACGATAAAATTATGTCCTTGATCTTCAAGAAATTTTCTTAACCCAAGGCCACCAGATACACATCCAAGCAATTCTCCAGGAGTAAAATCTATCGCTTCAGGCGTAGGTATAGTTTGCCCATCAGGATAAGACTCTAACTTAGGAACGTCATCTCTAGCATACTTTGGTGGATATCCGTCTAACGGATCATCGTATAAAGCACAAACAACCTTAGCCATTATTACTTCCCCCCTATAAAAAATCTAAACAGATTAATTGACTTCTAAGTATCATACATTAAGCTTTATGCACAATACGCGTGAATCAACTAAAATTCAACTATCCTAAGGGGGGATAATTGTAATGAGAAAATCTAGCTCGAGAGCGGTTGCTCGTTTCCTTCCGTTGTGCCTTGTGCTTGCCTTAGTTGGCATAATTTACACAAGCGTTGCGGAAAGCGGAACAATGACCGTTACGCAGACTATGCTAAGTCGTGCTGCGGGTGACTCTGGAAATTTCCTACACACTAATGGAAATTATGAGCAAACCCGTTATTACCCATCAAGCCAAATCAATAAAAACAATGTCGACAAACTAAAGGTAGCCTGGATTTTCCAGACCGAAATTGTTGAGTCGATGGAAACTACTCCAATCGTTGTAAACAACGTTATGTATGTTACTACATCATTCAATCATGTTTATGCTTTGAATGCTGGTACTGGAGAAGAGATTTGGCACTACAAACATAAGATGGGTCCGATCACTACCTACTGTTGTGGTCCAAACAACAGAGGAGTGGCTGTCTATGAAGACAAGGTATACATGGGCACTCTGGATGCAAAACTCGTAGCTCTAGATGCCAGAACAGGTAAACAGGTTTGGGAAACACAAATTGCTGAACCTGAACTTGGCTACAGTGAAACTATGGCTCCAACCGCCGTTAATGGTAAAATTCTAATAGGAACTAATGGGGGCGAATATGGAATACGTGGTTTCGTAAAAGCTTATGATGCAGAGACTGGCGCATTACTCTGGACTTTCCACAGTATACCAGAAAACTCTGTCGGAGTTTGGGCAACACACGATGCGACTGGTCGTAATATGCTTCGTGATATTGCTGCTGAGAAAAAAGCTCTTGCAAAACTAGGCGATCCCTACAGGACTCTAGGTGGTGGTGTTTGGCAAAATCCTGCTGTAGACCTTAAAAATAATAGGGTCTTATTTGTGGTAGGTAACCCATCTCCTGACCTTGATGGATCTATACGACCTGGAGACAACCTTTACACGAACTCCATAGTGTCGGTCGACCTGGATACAGGCAGATACATCTGTCATTTCCAGTACATCGCACATGATGTCTGGGATTTAGATGCTGTTAGCCCTGTCATTCTAACTGACGTTGAGGATAAAAATGGCAAGACAGTGCCTGGCGCTCTACATGGTGGTAAAACTGGTCATGTCTACGTACACAATAGAAATGACTGCAGTCTTATCCGCTATTCTGAAGCCATGGTTCCACAGGAGAATATGTGGGTTCTTCCAACTAAGGAAGGTGCGCGCATGTTACCGGGAGCAAATGGTGGAGTTGAGTGGTCACCTATGACTATTGATGCAAAGCTAGGTCTAACTTATGCAATTAATTTGCA
>CAYMIQ010000096.1:0-4334 GCA_964390605.1 uncultured Rickettsiales bacterium | reverse complement strand
ATTTTTGCTGGGCCTGCACTTGTTATCGTTGCGATTTCTTGATAGGTGAACTCTCTATCTAAGTCTTGGAGACTTGTTGATTTTAATGCATCTTGATTAACAGACTGCATTTGTTTTTTTCGAAATTCTTTATCCATTAATAAGTAAATTACCTTTGGATAGGCCTGAAAAGAACCACCATTCGGATGATCTGTTGATAAAACCATCCGCCACGGATCTTTCGCCATCAGGAATAACTCTAGGCCAACCGCCCATTGTAGGCTGTGCACATGCGATTTTTCTTGGTAGTTAAAAGGGATAATTCCACATCCACTTTCACATTCCGTGTCTGCATTAACCCATTTCTCTGAGTCTGCAAAGGATCTTAGTAAGTAGGTTGTAGGGGCATCAGCAGTCATAATAGTTGATTTACCAAACATTACTTGACCAACGTCAGCAGATATATTTGGGTGGTTATTGATATATTCAGATATTTCTTTTGCTCCAGATTTTGGAAATTCCCCTAGTTTTCCCGCATAGCTATTGAATTGTATATGTGTTACATGAAGCCTCCGATCGCCAGCAATTTTCATAGTATCAATGGTTGTTTGATAATTGCCACTATGACCAAGGTTATTACAGTGAATATGTACCGCATGAGGTAGCCCCATGCTTTCATTTGCGTTAATGAGCGCATCAATAATTTTTTCCGATGAAATGCTAAACCCATCGACATTTTCAGTTATTTGCACCAAGTTTTCATTTCTTGACTTCCAAATTTCATCAGCACCAGGGTTGACTACCTTGATCCCAAAGGTTTTGGTTGATTTTAGCCACCAAGCAACTGCCTGTAAAAATTGCTCATTGCTCCCTTTTTCTAGCAAGTCGAACAGCATAAGATTATTTCCGAAAAGGGTCAAAAAGGCCTTATCGATGATTGGGGTGTCATGTAGTTCTTCTATGGCGTGTCTTGCTCCAAGAGGCGGAACTGCAGCTTCTAGCACTGTAGTATACCCTAGTGTGGTATAGCGATAACCTGTGGTGAATGCTGATGGCACAGTTCCTCCAGTGCCAGATCGAGTAAATTGCGTGCGAACCTGTACATCTTGGCTATGATCTTCAGGTTGTAATTTCCTTCCTAGATTAACTTTAGGACCAGCAATATGGGAGTGCATATCAATTCCTCCAGGCATGATGATCATGCCCTTGGCGTTGATTTCGGTTACTTTTTCAGAAATCTTTTCAACGATCTTGCCGTCTTTTATACAGACATCCTGAACTTTCCCATCAACGGAATTCTTAGGATCATAGACTGTTCCACCAACTATGCGAATTGTTGCCATTATAGTTAACCTTATTTATTTAGATCAGGTTGAACGTCGGCCTGAATAAAGCCCACGCTGTCCACCGTTTGCGGCGTGCGATCCTTCTTTCTTCTTTTTTATCTGTCCATTCTGCACTACAGTTTCTTTAATGCGATCTTTAATTGCAGATAAAATTTCTTGATCACTTTTATAGGGAGATGCAAAAGCGGGTCGAGTTCTTATAGGAACGTCATCCATTCTATACACCGTGCCTTCTACATTTATTCCGTAAGTTGCTGTTGTGAATGCAACACGTGCTAGCTTCGATGTGTGGGACGGTTTTGGATCAAGGGTTATGACGGGTATCTTGTGTAGATGTTCGATCGCCGGTTTGGCGTAGTTGCTTGCAGGGTCACTTGCGATGATCAAAGCTGCATCTGCTTCACCTCTGCTAAGAACATCGGTTGTTGTAAACTCTCCAGGATTAAAGATTGGGTATCCTTTACTAAAGTTTATTCCAAAAGGAAACCCAGTTGACCAAGACACTACATTGTCTGCGCCAGTTACATTCCCATGTCCACGAACAGGCTTAGCTACTGCATGGACTTTTGGTTGATTCTTTTTACCGGGTAAGCCATTAAGATCTGTTGCTAGCGCTAAAACAGCTCCCGAGTTAAAGTGTCTTCCTCTTGTCATCGTCAACCCCATACCAAACAAAAATGTTGGGAACTTTGACTTTAGCAAGATGTCTTTGACTTTTTCTAGAGTCGAAAACGGGATTCCCGTACGATCTTCGCTGTAATTACTTATTTTTTTACCCGTGACTAGAGCTCTTAAGGTCCACAGTCCTTCAAAATCTTGCCCCGGCTTTATTTGTAGAATTATATCTTTTCCCCCCTTCCTTTGTGCTCTTAGAAATCTTCTTGAGGGTGTTGTGCGAGTATCTGCGAGAATAAAAGTTCTATCATCCCTGCCATTTGGAGTGAAACGCCCCTTGGGGGTTCCTACGTAATGTGGAAACAGACGAGGGTGACTCTCAGCAGGATTACCACCCCAAAAAACCACTACATCTGATCTATTTTTCATCTCCCCTAGCGTTGAGGTTGATTCTCCCACACCCTCAAAAGCGATTCCCGAAGGACCGTGACAGACAGAAGTCGTGGTATCAAGGTTGCCCCCAGACCAATCGGCGATCGCGACCGCCTCCCTCTGTGCTTCAGCGGTTGTATCGCTTAGGCCGTATACAATAGGAAACTTAGCATCAGTTAAAATTTTGACCGCTTCTGTAATACCTTCATCATAGGTTGCCTTTTTACCATCAATTAGGCATTCGGGCAGAGATGTATCCAGGTAATGTTCAGAGAACCAAGCTTTTCCTAGTACACACGAGTTTTGGGTTTTAACAATTTTCTTTTCCTTCGTGTCTACGTGAAGTATTTGATCGTCGCAGACACAACCACAGAACGTGCATGTCGCATTTTCTATGATTTTAATATTGTTATCTTCTTTTGGTGTATCGGCCATTTTTTAACTTCCTCCCAAATTCATTGTCCAGTAATTTAAACTTTTTTTGCGCTCACTTCTACCTCTAAATTCTTTGAAATAGGCATACCACTCCCAGCTGTATCCCCATCTGTCATCAGACTGCTAGAAAGAGGGCCGTAGGCCATAAATATTAGGCCCATGGGAAGTTCTTCGGTAGTTTTAGGCTTAGCGCACTTAGCTGTTATCGTAGACCCATCTTTTGAAATTTCAACCTCATCCCCCTCTTGTAGATTTAATTTTTTCATGTCCTCTTCATTCATTTCAACAATCGATGTTATTTCGATGTATTCAGGCTTCAATTTTCCAGCGTTAAGAGAAGCACCCTGTTTGCTGTTTCTGCCTGCAACGAGAATCATTTTTTCCGACATAATTTTCATTCCTCCCTAATGCTGGAATGTACAAGATAATTGTATCTGAGGGTAGAAAAAATTAAGAGGTTTTTTTATTAAAAAACCACACAAATATAGCAAGAGCTACTAAACTTGCTAAGCCTTCATCATCGAGAGAATTATAAATCCTGTTATGCCTCCAACAACATCCATTTTTAGGATTGGAACAGGATCGTCAGCAACGATCTGCAAAACTACCGCCATAGCAATAACAAGCGTACCAGCTTCAACAATAGTTTTAAGGGCTTTTTTAAAGGTGTCTAACATTCTTTTAAAGTAATAAAGGCCCAGCACATTCTGTCCGGGCCCTTATTAAAACGTATCTATTTAATTTATCGTCTCTGATAAATCCAAATAATTACAGCAAGCGCGATTAATCCCACTAGACCATTTGAGCCTAGAGCGCCAATTAGACCCGTCAAATTGCCTACGATGTTACCACCGATGAAAGCAACGGAAGAGCCAAATAGGATCTGAAGAACGATCCCTAGAGCGATAAGGACTAAACCTACTTCAGTAACTTCTCTGAGAAATCCTTTTACTTTATTCAACATAAGTATATCTCCTTCTCCATATATGAAGTTTACTTTAATGGAGTATCCTCCATAAAATGGTTAAAAAAACAAGCTTTTTTTTACTTTTTTTCAATATCTAGTATAAATTGTTAAAATACTTGGATATTTTATACTATATTTAGTGATTAACCTTACGTTTTGATTTTGCTAAATTTGAAATGTTGTTTGGAGGCATATAACGTGGATAGTGCAGAAATTGAGAAAGTACAAAAATATTTAAGGAAAAAATTCGGTACTGAGGCTATTAATTTGACGCTTTCAGAAAAAGCAAAGGATCAGATAGAGGTAAATTTAGGATCTGAGTTTATTGGTACTTTGTATAAGGACGAGGAAGAAGGCGAAATTTCCTATGCGTTTTCAATGACTATTTTGCAGGAAGATTTAGACTAGCGGTACTTGATTTAATTTTATACTCTTGATCATCAAATGACCATCAACGTTGATTGTGTTGTCATAGGCGCTGGGGTAGTTGGCTTGGCTATAGCGAGATCTATTTCTTTGAGTGGTAAGGAAGTATATGTCCTGGAGTCTGCTGATCGAAT
>CAYMIQ010000095.1:0-4357 GCA_964390605.1 uncultured Rickettsiales bacterium | reverse complement strand
AATTTGCCACAATGGATCACTTCCTGGCTCTTCGCATATTTTACATGGAGTAAAGATAGCTTTATCCATTTTTGTTAGATAACCTTTAGAGCGAACCGCACTATTTGCTGCTAATATAGGATTAATACCTTGATCATTTTCTGCTAGTAAAACTCTTAATTTTTCAATAAATCCACTTTCGAACTTTTTACCGAGAATCATTTTTTGTGCAAATATAATTTCTCCGGTTGGCTCGATGACTTTTACTCTACCCTCAGCGGTAACTTCCTCTGTCAATTTGTTGAGGGTGATTTTATCCGCATTAACCCTCCTGTTGTTGTAATCAATCTGTACATTGCCCGATGCTATTACTAGATTTTCCTTCTCAAAGTTCTCAATCTTATCAGCGTCCAGCACCATCGGTCCGGTCTCTGGCTCTGCTGAATGCGCAGAACTTTTTCCATCGAGGTAACAAAATATGATGATTAGTGTGCAAAACCTCAGAAGCATACGGGCGAGTTTTTGCGCACAGCTTTCTAAGCTCACGAGTCCCTCCCAGAACCTTAAATATTATTATCTTTATTGTTAACCAGCACTAATAAGTGCCAATTAATCTTTTGTCTTTAACATATAATAAAAGAGGCTGATTTATAAGGAAATTCTACGTTTCTTCAAAATGTACCAAGGAGAGAGTTCCAATTGATGCGCTTGCTGCCGTAGGAGCCCAGGCGGCTAGGATTATAGGTAGGTCAGCAGTGACACCAAGAGCAAAAACAAAATCAGAAAAGAAATATAGTAGGAAACCAGCAAGTAAACCGCCAATGATGATTGTTATAATTTTTGTTCGGTGCCTTACCAGACGCATCGAAAAAGCTGCAGCAATTAGTATCATTGAACATAACAAAAGTGGATTAGCCAACAAGGAATGAAAATATAATTTATGCCTTACTGCAGGGAATCCAGCCTTGTCCATCATTTCTATAAATCCCGGGAGCCCTAGCAAGGTTAGCGTTTCGGGAGACTGAAAACTTTCTTGAATTTTTTGTGGTGTTAGAGTCGTCTTAAACGAATATTGTTCCTTAAAATCTGGAGTTTTGTTGGGCGCAACTATAGATACATTGTTTAAATTCCAATAGCCTGCATTGTGGTCTAAAATTGCCGATTCAGAATCTATTCTGGCTACAAATTGATTGTTTTTCTTAAAAAGCAGTATGATTACGTTCTGTAGCTGCACCAGTCTTGTATCTGGTGAAACCTTTTCGGCATGAACAATCGATAGTCCTTTTTCATCCGGCTGTTTTATCCAAAGCCCAGATTCAGTTAGCAGACCAGTGCCTCCCTTAAAAAAACGATCTTCTAGTTGTTGAAATTTTAGCGTTGTCACTGATGTTATTTCCTTCATCACAAAAATATTAAAAAGGCCAATGAACATGGTTGCACAGATAACGGGTGCTAATATTTGCCAGATAGAGACACCCGAGGATTTGAATACAGCAATTTCTTGTTTCTTTGCGAGATTAGAGAAAGCGATCATGGCGCCAACCAAACATGCGAATGGAAGTATTTTTTCCATCATCATGGGTATCTTTAGCATTGCAAGTTGTATTTGAATATGTCCCTCAATGGCTTCCTTAGCAGCCGCTCTTCTTCCCAACTCCACAATATCCACTAAAAACACTACGGCTAAAAGACCAAAAAGTACGATAAAAAACCATTTTAAGAAATAATTGACGAGGTAGTTTGATATTAAGTTTGATCCTGGTATTTTAATAATCATAGAAGGTCCTACTCATCATCGAGTCTTTTTTTTCACAGGTTCTTGTAAGTGATGTTCGCGTGCAAGGTAATATGCGAAGGCAAGCAAAGGTATAATTGCATTTAAATAAATCAAAAATTCCGCCCACGAGTACTTTGCGGCATAATTTTTTGTAGCAAGAGAGGTTGCCTGGATCAGTAACATGAACACCACAGATAAAATAATTCTTCTTGTTTGACCAAGTCTGTTAAAACTTCCGGTTAATAGTAGAGTTAAGGCAATCGCTGCAAATGTTAAAATATATATTGGCTGGGTAATTCGTTGATGCCCTTCAGCCCTGAATATTTGTAGATTTTTAATATTGTCATATTCTTCCATATTCGGAGAAAATAATTCGTGTAGAAACCTCTCTCTTGGTTCCAACCATCTGTAGTTAGAAGCTTCATCAAGCGCTTTGATGTCTAGTGTATAATTATCGAATTCCAGCAATGCTAAATTACCTGACTTTGATACCTGCTGTCTACTTCCCCTGAGCATGGTTAGACGGGGTCCTTCTGTGGTTTGGCTAATAGTCCCTATTTCTGCTAGAAAGGTGGAGGGGGCTTGCTGTTCGTTACGTTGATCATGCACTAAAATACCCCTTAGTTGATTTGCAGAAACTCTACTCTCAACATAAATTGTTATACCTTTTGCTACATCATTAAAGACCCCTTCTTGTAATAAGGCAGACGAGTAATCAGTGCGAATTAAATCTTGGAGATTCTTAAAGCTTCTATAGGATGCCGGAACGATATAGAGTGTTAGTAGGTAGGAACAAAGCATAAGGATTATAGAAAAGTAGAAGGCCGGTTTTGCCATACTAATATAGCTCACACCAGATGCTTGCATTACCACTAATTCACTCTCATTTGATAGTCTGTTGTAGACATAGAGTATTGCAACAAAATAAGTAAAAGGTAATATCAGTGATAGTATTGTGGGTATTATTAGAGCTGAGAGTTCAAAGAATATAGATACTGGTATGCCTTCATTGAGAATTTGTTCAATAAAGCGCATGGATTGCATCAGCCATACCAGACAAAGCAGGCTTACAGTGGTAATCAAGAAGGAGACGAGTAAATCTTTTAAAATATAGCTTGTTAATTTTTGCATTAATCACTATTTAAAATACTAGCATTGTTTTTTTATGAAAATACAATTTATATCAAAATCTTTTTCAAAACTATCTTCGGGAACCCTAGTATTAGGTGTGTTCGAAGGCAAGGTTTTAACTTCTTCTGCTAAGCGTATCAATGTATTGGCTAAGGGGCTCATTGTAAATGCTATGAAGTCTGGCGCCTTTAACGGAAAGACGGGAGATTTTCTTTTTGTTCGCTCACCCAAGATTCTAAAAATCACGAAAATATTGTTAGTTGGACTTGGGAAAGCGGAAAAAGTTGATTCGTTACTAATGCAATCTTTAGGTGGCGGAATTTGTGAAAGGCTCAATACTGATCAGGAAAAAACTGCGTGGATTCTCTTAGATTCAATCAAAGGGAAGTTAACAGAAAAATTTGTGTATTTAGCTACTGGTTTGAGGCTGAGATCCTATAGATTTAACAAATATTTCGCCAAAAAGAAGGAAGGTAAAGATAATTTTTTACAGGCAGTTAATATGCTAGTTAGTAATCCTTCGCAGACTAAAAGCGCCTTTTCTAAAATTGACAAAGTAACGGATGGTGTTTTTTTAACGAGAGATTTAATTTCAGAGCCATCTAACGTTATTTATCCATCGACCTTAGCCAAGGAGGCGCAGAGGTTATCCGCATTAGGGGTAAAAGTGGAAGTGCTCGATGAGGCTAAAATGAGGAAACTTGGTATGGGCTCCTTGCTTTGTGTTGGCCAAGGTAGTGAGAAGCCATCGAAACTAGTTGTTATGCAGTGGAATGGATCGCGAAAGGGAAAAAACAAAAGGCCAGTCGCCTTTGTAGGAAAAGGTGTAACCTTTGATACTGGCGGTATATCTATTAAACCCTCAAATGGCATGGAAGAAATGAAATATGATATGGGAGGTTCGGGCGTGGTGATTGGTCTCATGAAAGCCTTAGCAGGAAGAAAGGCTAAAGTTAATGCAGTTGGGGTTGTTGGTTTAGTCGAAAATATGCCTTCCGGAAGCGCTGTCAAACCAGGAGATATTGTTACTTCCATGTCTGGGCAAACCATAGAAGTGCTCAATACCGATGCTGAGGGAAGGTTAGTTTTAGCTGATGCGCTGTGGTATTGTCAGAATCGTTTTAATCCCCGCTTTATTGTAGATTTGGCAACCTTGACTGGTGCTATAATTGTTGCCTTAGGGGAGGAGTATGCTGGATTATTTTCTAATGATAATAATCTTGCGGACCAAATTGTAAATGCAGGCCTAGCGATTGGCGAAAAAGTTTGGCGTTTACCACTTGGCGATAATTATGACAAACTATTAGACAGTCCTGTTGCTGATATTCAAAATATTACGAATCAAAGGGGCGCTGGCAGCATAACTGCAGCTCAATTTCTTCAACGTTTTGTTAACAAGACGCCATGGGCACACCTTGATATAGCCGGTGTCACTTGGGCAAGTAAGGATAAAGATATAGTGCCCAAGGG
>CAYMIQ010000094.1:0-4358 GCA_964390605.1 uncultured Rickettsiales bacterium | reverse complement strand
ATTCAAAATATTCGCAAGGAAATAAAACTTCTTTCCAAAAATTTGAATATATATCTTCAAGATGGAAGAAGGGGAGAGAGGCTTCGTGAGGGATATTTAGTTGCTGTTATTGGATTTTCTAATGTGGGGAAATCAAGTTTGGTCAATCGAATTTGCCAGAGAGATGCGACAATTGTTTCAAAAATGCCAGGCACAACGAGAGATTCAATCGAAATCCATTTAGACTTGAGTGGTTATCCGGTGACAGTTATTGATACAGCAGGAATTAGAAAAACTACTGATATTATAGAACTTGAGGGGATTAAAAGAACTAATGAAGCAGCGGGCAGGGTTGATCAAAGATTTGTTGTTGTTTCATCAAATTTATCGAAATCTAAGGTACAGCGAACTCTTAAAATGATTAAAGAGGGGGACTTTTTAATTTTTAATAAAATGGATTTAGTTAGTCAAGTATTTGATTTTAAAAGAAAAATATATAATTTTTTTCCTAATGTTTCTAAGAAAAATATCTTTTTTTGTTCAGCATTACGTGGAGATGGTATTTCTTTGGTCATAAAAGCTATCCAAAAGAAGCTTTCTAAGGAAATCGGTTATTTCCCAAAAGAAGGTATTCAAATGACACGGGAAAGACACAGAAAATCCTTAGAAAATACATACGATTTTCTAATAAAATCTATTAATAACAATGATTTAGAGCTTGTTGCCGAGGATCTCCGCTCTTCTATGAGGGAAATAGGTAAAATTACAGGAAAAGTTGCGGTTGAAGATATTTTAGATGTGATTTTTAGCGAATTTTGTATAGGAAAGTAAATAACTTGTTCCACGTGGAACAATAATTTGTTATTAGAGAGATATCATGAAAAAGATAGAATATGATATTATTGTTGTCGGTGGTGGACATGCAGGCACGGAAGCTGCGTTCATATCAGCCAAATGTGGGGCTAAAACCTTACTTATTACCCAAAAAATAGAGAAAATAGGCGAAATGTCTTGTAATCCTGCTATTGGTGGCTTGGGTAAAGGCCATCTTGTTCGAGAGATCGATGCATTAGGTGGGTTTATGGGGCAAGCCATAGATGATGCGGGGATTCAATTTCGGATATTAAACCGAAGCAAAGGCCCCGCTGTTAGAGGTCCGAGGGCCCAGGCTGATAGGGCTCTCTATAAAAAAGCTATTAAAAAAGCATTATTTAATGAAAAAAATCTGAAAATTTTAGAAGGTTCTGTCGAAGACCTAAGTATTAATAAACAAAGGGACATCAGGGGTGTTATTTTGAGCGATGGATCGATCTGCTTTGCTAACTCCGTTATTCTGACTACCGGTACTTTTCTAAATGGAGTCATCCATATTGGAAGCGAATCATTTTCTGCAGGAAGGATTGGTGAAAAACCTTCTATCGGACTATCTACTACGTTGGATAAATTAGGATTTCGTTTGGGGAGATTGAAGACAGGAACTCCTCCTCGTATATTAAAAAAATCTATTAATTTCAATGACTTATATGAACAAAAAGGAGATATTCCACCACAACCTTTCTCATTTTTAACAAAAAAAATTACAAGAAAACAAATTAATTGCTTTATCACACATACTGTTAATAAAACACATGCGATCATAAAACGTAATATCAAGAAATCGTCGATGTATTCTGGACAGATAGAATCAAAAGGGCCGAGGTATTGCCCTTCTATCGAAGACAAAGTTGTAAGATTTCAAGAAAGGGAAGGGCATCAGATTTTTCTTGAGCCCGAAGGTCTGAATAGCGAGATAATTTATCCAAACGGAATTTCTACATCTTTGCCTGAGAAGATCCAAAGTGAATTTCTTCATTCTATACCTGGATTAGAAAAAGCCGTTATTACAAAACCAGGGTATGCGATCGAATATGATTATGTAGATCCCCGTCAACTCTTCTCAAATCTTGAAACAAGAAAGGTTAAAGGTTTGTTTTTTGCTGGTCAAATTAATGGAACTACAGGTTATGAAGAAGCGGCAGCTCAAGGTATAGTTGCTGGATTAAGCGCTGTAGCAAAAATGAATTCCAAGATGAGGATTCAGTTAGACAGGACTAATTCCTATATAGGAGTTATGATTGATGATTTAGTCAATCTTGGCGTTAGTGAACCATATCGAATGTTCACATCAAGAGCTGAATATCGTTTGCATTTGAGAGCTGACAATGCTGACTTGAGATTAACTTCCTTAGGCATCAAATGTGGTTTAGTGACTAATGAGCGGAAAAGACTCTTTGAGATTAAGCAAGATCTTTTAACGATTGCTGAAAAAGAACTTCAAAAAACAGCGACTCCAAATCAGCTTGCGCGGTTAGGAGTTAAAATCAATTTAGATGGTAAAAGGCGAACATTAGATGAAATTTTATCCATCAACACAATTGAAGTTAGTCAGTTGTATAAATTATTTCCCAGTCTTAGAAAAATGCGAAGTGATGTAGTGGAACAGCTGTGTATTAATGCGCGATATAGATCTTATTTTCATAGGCAAATGGAGGATATTAAGGATTTCAAGCGTGATGAAGGGTTAAAAATTCCACCAAGTATTAATTATTCTACTATTGGTTCTTTATCAAATGAAGTTATTGAGAGACTTGAACAATCCAGGCCAGAAACATTAGCAGCTGCAGGAAAAATACCTGGCATCACTCCAGCTGCTTTAGTTTGCCTTTTGCGGTTTGTAAAGAGATTTCATTCAGGCGGAAAAAGAAAATTAGTTATGTAATATAATTGGAAGAGTATTTGGTTTAAATTTTGCATAATCATATAGAAAAAATAGAAGATCTCGGTAAAAGCAAAATCGAAAAATTAAAAGTTTATGCAGATCAATTGGTAAAGTGGCAGAAAAAATATAATTTAGTTTCTAACTCGACGTTACCTGACATTTGGAACCGTCATATGTTAGATTCGCTACAGGTCTCTAACTATATTCAAAAATATAAGATCGAAGACAAAAAAAAATTAATTATTACAGATTTAGGTAGTGGAGCTGGTTTTCCTGGTATGGTTTTGGCAATCATGTGTGTGGGAGAAGTGCATCTTATAGAAAGCAGTACTAAAAAGTGTATTTTTTTGGAAGAAATTGCCAGACTATTATCAATCAAAGTGAAGATTCATAATACTCGGATTGAAAAAGTAAATTTTTGGAAGAGTCAGATTATTACCGCTAGAGCACTTGCCCCCTTAAATAAATTACTGAGCTTGTCATTTCCTTTTTTTAGGGAAGGAGCAAAGGGAATTTTTTTAAAAGGAAAAAATGTTTTTTCGGAGATTAAAAAAGCGAAACATAACTGGAGGATACAGTATAGAACTTATCCTAGCATAACTGATGCTACTGGCGTGGTTTTGTGCGTTGATTCTGTTAGAGGTAACTGATTCTTATGAAAGATAGTTGTAAAATTATTTCTATAGTCAATCAAAAAGGTGGAGTTGGCAAGACAACAACTGCGATTAATTTAGCAACCGCTTTGGCAGCTGTAAAAAAGAGGATTCTGGTTATTGATTTAGATCCTCAAGGAAATGCTAGTACAGGATTGGGGATTGATTCTAAGAAAAGAAAAAAAAATATCTATGATCTAATCTCGGCTTCAGCGTCAGTGAAGAGTTCTATTGTGAAAACTGAAGTCCCGGGATTACATGTTATTCCCTCCACTCTCGAGCTTTCTGGAGCGGAGGTCGAGCTTGTGGATGCTTCAAGGAGAGAATATAGACTTAGGGATGCCTTGCGTAACGAAACTCTTAAGCATGATTATGTCCTAATCGATTGTCCACCATCTCTAGGCTTTCTCACATTAAATGCTTTGACAGCTTCTCATGAGGTCTTGGTGCCGCTACAGTGTGAATTTTATGCGCTGGAAGGTTTGAGTCACTTGATACGCATCATTGAAAGAGTAAAGAAGGATTTTAATCCGGAGCTTGAGATGAGGGGGATTATTTTAACGATGTATGATCAACGAAACAACATATGTTCGGAGGTTGCGGAAGATGTACGGGAACACTTGGGTGATATTGTTTATAATACAGTTATTCCAAGAAATGTTAGAATATCAGAGGCACCTTCCCATGGTAAACCAGTTTTACTTTATGATCATAAGTGTGTCGGATCTTCTTCTTATATTAATTTAGCTACAGAAATTTTAGAACGGGAGCAAAAAAATGGGGTTTCAGCAAATGGTTAATAAAACTAAGAAGAAACAACTGGGGAGAGGCTTGGCTTCGCTATTGGGAGAAGAGAGTCAAGTTGTTGCGCCAAGAAAAATCGAAGATTCTAAAAATGCACAAGAGACGGACATTTTTAAAGTACCGATTGAAAATATCGAAGCGAGTAAAATTCAACCTAGAAAGCA
>CAYMIQ010000093.1:1514-4423 GCA_964390605.1 uncultured Rickettsiales bacterium | reverse complement strand
AGCTAAAGTTAGCTCTTAAAAATATTTTATAATTTTGGTGATAGTTATTCATGATTGGTTTAGTGGTAGTAACTCATGGAAAATTAGCTGTTGAACTCATCGCAGCTCTTGAGCACGTTGTTGGCCCCCAAAGTGCTGTAAGAACCATTTGCATCGGTCCCGATGATGATATGGAGGAAAGACGGAAAGAAATATTAAATGGTGTTGAGAAAGTTGATAGTGGAAAGGGCGTTATACTATTAACAGATATGTTTGGAGGAACGCCTTCCAACCTTGCTATTTCAATAATGGATCAAAGTAATGTTGAAGTTATTGCGGGTGTTAATATGCCGATGTTAATTAAATTAGCAAGCAACAGAAAATCTGGTTCCTTGAAAAAGGTTGCATTAGAAGCTCAAGAGGCTGGCAGAAAATATATTAATATTGCTTCTGGATTGTTAGATGGAAAAAAAGAAAAGTGAAAAAGGCCCTACGATCAACTCTGAAGTGTCAATTACTAACTCACTTGGTTTGCATGCTAGGGCAGCAGCTAAATTTGTCAAAACTGCTTCGCAATATAAGGCGGACAGTTTTGTTGCTAAAGGAGGGGAACGCGTATCTGGTCAATCAGTTATGGGTTTAATGATGTTAGCCGCCACCCCTGGGTCTAAGATTAAGATTATTACGCAAGGCATTGAGGCAGAACAAGCATTAGCAGCTTTGAAGAAATTGGTTGAAGATAAATTTGGTGAGGAATAATTTTTTAATGAATTCGATTACTCAAAAACGAAAATCACATTCCAAAAGCCTTTCCCGAAAAGAAAAAACTTTCAAAGGCCTTGGCGTTTCTCCAGGTGTTGCGGTTGGGCCAGCTCATGTTAGGGAATTTGGTACTGCTGAAGCTCCTCGCTATCGAATTAAACGCTCTACAGCTAGATCCGAAGTGCAGCGTTTTTTTTCTGCTGTTGAGAAGGCAAAGAATCAATTAAAAAGTCTCAAAGAAAAAGCAAAAACGCTACCAGAGGCTACTGCTGAAGAGTTAGGGTATTTGATGGATGCTCATTTGCATATGTTAGATGGGTCTAGGTTATTGAGGGGTGTCGAGCGCAGAATTAAGGAAGATCTTGTCAATGCAGAGTCTGCGGTTCAGGACGAAATACTTGAAACAGCAAAAAGTTTTTCCGTAATGAAGGATACTTATCTTTCCGCAAGAATGGATGATATAAATGAAGTTGGGTCTAGATTGATTCGTTGTTTGACAAAAGCTCCCTTTGCCCCCTTCTCAAACTTACAGAAAAATACAATCATTATTGCGGAAGAGATAACACCTGCAGATACCGCATTAATAGATCCAAAGAAGGTTTCCGGTTTTGCTACGATGCTCGGCGGTGCTGAGGGGCATACAGCCATAATGGCGAGATCTTTAATTTTGCCTGCAGTTTTAGGGATAACGTCTCTTAGACCAGTGATTAGGGAGGGGGATATTGTTATTGTTGATGGAGATGTGGGCCGCTTAATCGTTAATCCGAAAAAATCTACTCTCTCGAAATATGAAAAGAAGCAGGCTGTTATCAGAAGACAGGTAAGGGATTTAGTCAGAATTAAGAAGCTCCCTTCTAAAACTCTGGATGGATTACAAATTACATTATTGGCTAACATAGAACTTCCTAGGGAGACTAAAAATGTTTTACAAAATGGTGCGGCAGGTATTGGTTTAGTAAGAAGTGAATTTATGTATATGAATCGTGATGATCTTCCCACCGAAGAAGAACAATATAAATTCCTTAGCTCTATAGTTAAATCCATGAAAGGAAGACCGGTTACTATTCGTACTTTAGATGTTGGTGGTGAAAAACTAGCAACTTCTCTGGGAGGGCATTTGCAGCCCAGCCCAAATCCTGCTCTTGGACTACGTGCGGTAAGGTTATCGCTGAAATTTCCTGATTTGTTAAGAACACAGTTGGCAGCAATTTTACGCGCTAATGTGCATGGCCCTGTTAGAATCCTTATTCCTATGATTTCCTCACCCGATGAAATAGTTGAAGTAAAAAAAATACTTACCGAAGTAGCAAAAAAATTACGACGACAAGGTTTTCGTGTTTCTTCTAAAGTGCCACCGCTTGGTGCTATGATTGAAACTCCAGCAGCCGCAATGTCTTCTGATCACTTAAGTGGAGTTTGTGACTTTTTTGCAATTGGTACCAATGATTTGACAATGTATACTTTGGCAATTGACAGAGGGGATGACCAAGTTGCGGAAATGTATAATTCCGTTCATCCATCGATACTCAGATTGATTCAATTTTCTGTTCAATCTGCATTAAAATCAGGTATGTCAATGAGTATTTGTGGAGAAATTGCAGGAGATGAAAGATACACAGCATTAATGATTGGTCTCGGTGTTAGGGAGTTGTCAATGGCTCCAGCAAGTCTTTTAAGGGTAAGACAAAGAATTAGATACGTTAATGCTGACGCCACTAGAGTGTTAGCCCATTCAGTAATGGAGGAAACTAACTCTGAAAAAATTAATGCTTTAATTGATAAATTTAACTCAAAACTTTTTTCATAGAAGGTTTTGAGAATCTATTTCATTATTCTAATTTTTTTTATTATGTTAAAGGGTTATAAGTTCTAATAAACAAGGTGTTATTGTGAAACCATTTGAAGATTATAAAGTTGCTGATATTTCTCTTGCTGATTGGGGAAAGAAAGAAATTTCAATTGCTGAAGGCGAAATGCCCGGGTTAGTTGCATTGCGAAAGCAATACAAAAATTCCAAACCATTAAAGGGATCTCGTATAGCAGGCTGTTTGCACATGACCATCCAAACCGCTGTTCTTATCGAAACGCTGGTTAGCTTAGGTGCGCAAGTTAGATGGAGTTCGTGTAATATTTTTTCCACACAAGATCACGCGGCGGCAGCCATGGCT
>CAYMIQ010000093.1:0-1493 GCA_964390605.1 uncultured Rickettsiales bacterium | reverse complement strand
GAAATACCAGTTTTTGCCTGGAAAGGGGAAACAGAGAAGGAATATGATTGGTGTATCCAGCAGACTATTGATGGGCCAAAAGGATGGAAACCTAATATGATTCTAGATGATGGAGGTGATTTAACTAAGATTATGCACGATAAATATCCATCATATATGAAGAGTGTAAAAGGTATCACCGAAGAAACAACAACTGGTGTATTACGACTTTATGAAATGGCAAGTAAAAAGAAGTTAATGGCTCCTGCTATTAACGTAAATGATTCAGTCACAAAATCTAAATTTGATAATCTCTATGGTTGTCGCGAGAGTTTAATAGACGGCATCAAAAGAGCTACTGATGTTATGATTGCAGGAAAAGTTGTTGTTATAAACGGTTATGGTGGTGTAGGGAAAGGGTGTGCCGCTTCTATGAAGAATCAGGGTGCAAAAGTTGTTGTTACAGAAGTTGATCCTATTTGTGCCCTCCAAGCCTCCATGGAAGGTTTTGAGGTTACTACTATGGATGAAGTAGACAATATAGGAGATATTTTTGTTACTGCTACAGGGAACAAGGATGTAATTACTATTGAACACATGCGCAAGATGAAAGATAGAGCGATAGTTTGTAATATTGGCCATTTTGATAGTGAAATTGAAGTTTCGGCTCTCAGGAACATGAAGTGGAGTGAGATAAAACCCCAGGTAGATGAAGTAGAGTTTCCCAATGGCAAGAAAATTATTCTTTTAGCAAAAGGCAGGTTGGTTAATCTTGGTTGCGCTACGGGCCACCCTAGCTTTGTTATGAGTGCTTCTTTTACTAACCAAGTGTTGGCTCAAATTGAATTATGGAAAAATTCTAGAAAATACAAGAAGCAAGTTTATGTTTTGCCCAAGCATTTGGATGAAAAAGTTGCCAAGCTACATTTAGAAAAAGTTGGTGTCAAATTAACAAAACTTTCTAAAGACCAAGCTAAATATATTGGTGTTTCAAAGAACGGACCATTCAAGCCTGATATGTATCGATACTAGAGTCGTGAATTGCATTTAATGGGCAGAATTGAAAAATGTAATTTAAGCCTTCTCAAAATGCGCAACTTGGCAAAATTGTTGGTAAATTCTGCTAAAGTTGGGGATATAATTTGTTTGCAAGGTGAGTTGGGTGTTGGGAAAACGTCTTTTGCTCGTCTTTTTATTGATGAGATGGCTAAAAAACGTGGAGAAGAACTAAAGGAAAAAGTTATAAGCCCGACTTTTACATTAGTGCAGACTTACTCTTTTGGGAAAAAAACAATCTGGCATTTTGATTTATATCGCATAAATAATGAAGATGAGTTATATGAGTTGGGAATTGAAGAGGCTTTCTCGTCGGCGATCTCGCTTATCGAATGGCCAGAAAAGTTAGGACATTTTACTCCACTCAATCGTCTCGAGGTTAGCTTCTATTTTTCGAAAAGTAACTCTTTAAGAAACCTTGAGCTTACTGGATTTGGCTCTTGGAAGAAAAGAGCGGT
>CAYMIQ010000092.1:0-4493 GCA_964390605.1 uncultured Rickettsiales bacterium | reverse complement strand
GAGTCCGTTTAATGCTTTTCAATTCCTACAAGGTCTTGAGACACTACCTTTAAGAATGCGTGTGCACTGTGAAAATGCATCCAAGGTAGTTGCTTTTTTAAAAAAACAAAAAAAAGTAAGAAAGATTATTCACCCAACAACAATAGGAAACAAGAATCTACAGCTTGCAAAACGTTACCTAAAAAATGGTTACGGTGCATTGGTTGGTTTCGAACTAAAGGGTGGAACAAAAGCTGGGAAAAAATTCATAGATTCACTAAAACTTTTCTATCACGTAGCAAATATTGGGGACGCGCGAAGTCTAGCGATTCATCCAGCCACTACAACTCATTCTCAGCTTTCTGAAGAAGAACAATTAGCCTCAGGAGTTACTGAAGGCTACGTTCGTCTTTCGGTAGGCCTAGAGCATATCGACGACATACTGGCGGATTTGAAACAGGCGCTTAACTCAATTTAATGCCCCCAAAATTTCCAAAATCTTGGGGTAGCTTTCCAACGACACGGCTACGACGAAATCGCTCAGCATCTTGGATACGAAACCTTGTATCAGAAAATAAGCTTAGCATATCAGACCTCGTCTGGCCTGTGTTTGTCCAAGATGGCCCAAAAAAAAGGGCACCGATTCCCGCAATGCCAGGTGTATCGCGATTAAGCATCAGCGAATTGAAGAAATCTTTAAGTAAAGTTATAGAACTGGGAATACCTGCAATCGCTATATTTCCTGTTGTGGAAAAAAGAAAAAAAACAAACGATGGGAGGGAGGCCTTAAATCCAAACAATTTAATCTGCAGAACTATCCGGTCTATCAAAAAATTATATCCCAATCTTGGTATTATATCTGATGTTGCACTTGATCCGTATACATCGCATGGACATGACGGAATTTATTACAAAGGAAAGATTATAAATGATGAAACTGTCGATGTTCTAACAAAACAGGCGATCGTAAATGCTGAGGCAGGATGTGATATAATTGCTCCATCCGATATGATGGATGGAAGAGTAAGATCTATAAGAAAATCATTAGACGATAAAAATTTTAAGAATGTTAAGATTCTTTCCTACGCTGCAAAATTCTCATCATCATTTTATGGTCCTTTTCGAGATGCAATCAATGCATCGCGACGCCTTGGAAAAGAGGGAAAAAAAACCTATCAGATGGATCCCGCGAACTCACGTGAGGCACTAAGAGAAGTGGCAATGGATATCAAGGAAGGTGCGGATATGATTATGGTAAAGCCAGGATTGCCTTATTTGGATATAGTAAAAGAAATTAGTCAAAATTTTTCCATACCTCTGTTTGTTTATCAAGTCAGTGGAGAATATTCTATGATGAAAGCAGCTGACAAAAACAATTGGCTAAATTTTCCTAGCGCGCAATTGGAGTGTCTATTAGCCTTTAAGCGTGCTGGAGCGAATGCAATTATAACCTATTCAGCAATCGAAATAGCAAAGATATTAAAAAGACACTGATAATATGAAGGAACAATCTCCGCTTTCCGGGATAATAATCTTAGATTTAACCAGGGTATTGGCAGGACCTTACTGCACAATGATCCTATCTGATTTGGGCGCAAGGGTAATAAAAGTAGAAAATCCAGAAACGGGTGATGACGCTCGTGAAATTGGGCCTTTCATTAAAGGCAAATCTGCCTACTTTATGTCTCTTAATCACGGAAAAGAAAGCATAGCCTTAGATCTAAAAAAGAAAGAAGATAGAATTGTTTTCGAGAAGCTTCTTAGTGTTTCTGATGTTTTAGTCGAAAACTTCAAACCACAAACATTAAAAAAACTAAACTATGGGTGGAAAGCTCTGCATAAAAAATATCCAAAACTTATATATGCAACCATTTCAGGTTTTGGGCATTCTGGCCCGTATAAAAATCGACCATCTTATGATCTAATTGCTCAATCAATGGGTGGCATTGTAAGTCTTACCGGCCAACCCAAAAGCCCACCAGTAAGGGCCGGAGCGTCCATAGGAGATATTGCTGCTGGATTGTTTGCGACAATCGGCATTTGTTCGGCTTTGTACAAGAACAAGGGGAAAAAAAGTGGAGTTCATATTGACATAGGAATGATGGATTGCCAGCTAGCACTACTCGAAAATGCGATTTCAAGATATTCTGCTACTTTAAAAATACCCACTCCAATTGGAGCACGACACCCTACTATTACACCATTTGACGCCTTTAAGAGTAAAGATAGTTACCTGGTCATTGCGGCCGGAAATAATAAATTGTTTAAAAAATTTTGCCTAGCGATTAGACGGAAAGATTTGCTAGGAAGCCCTTTGTTTATAAATAATGAAAAAAGGACACAAAATATAAAAGTACTCTATAAAGAAATTAATAAAGAAATTAAGAAAAAGATCTCAAGAAAATGGATAGAGATTTTTGTGAAATCAGGAGTACCCGCCGCCCCTATCAACAATATCAAACAACTATTTAGTGATCCTCAAATGAAAGAAAGAAACATGATAGTGCAAATGTCCGAGCCACAAATAGGAAGAATTAAAATCGCAGGAAACCCTATAAAAATTAGCGGTATCAGTGACCCAAAAAACCGAAAATCATCACCTCGTTTAAACCAAAATCGAAAGAAGATTCTAAAAGAATTGAAGTTGATATAATATCAACTACGCAACGTAACAAAATAATGTAACTTAACATTGATTTACATAACAACTCTGTTTATCTTTCATCTAAAGAAACAACACCGAGAATGGGAGGAAAGAAATGCCAAGAAAATTTACTGGAAGGCAACACTTAATTATACCAGGGCCAACTAATATACCTGAGCAAGTGCTTAATGCGCTGCATATTTCATCTGAAGATCAAAGAAATCCACTGATTCCTAGCTTTACGAAACCACTTTATAACGATTTAAAGAAAATATTTAAAACTAAAAAAGGAAGAGTATTTGTCTTTCCTAGCTCAGGAACAGGCGCTTGGGAATCCGCGCTACAAAATACCCTATCTCCCGGGGACAAAGTTTTGATTTTTAGATTTGGCACTTTTAGTCATCTATGGGCCGACATGCTAGTCAGACTTGGTCTAGACGCAAACGTTATTGACCGTCCCTGGGGCACAGGAACACCACCTGAAATAGTAAAAAAGATTCTAAAGGATGACAAATATCATGAATACAAAGGTGTATTTGTTACACAAAATGAAACTGCAACTGGGGTAACAAGTGACGTAAAAGCGGTTCGGGCTGCAATGAATGCTGCAAAACATCCTGCACTTTTGTATGTTGATGGAGTAAGCTCAATTGCAAGTATTGATTTCCGCATGGATGAATGGGGTGTAGATGTAGCAGTTTCTGGATCACAGAAAGGTCTAATGCTACCTGCTGGCCTTGGAATAATTGCAGCCAGCCCCAAAGCCCTTAAAGCAAATCAGGAAGCAAGTAATAGGCGTTGCTATTTCTCTTGGGAAGATATGATAAAGACAAATAATGATGGTTATTTCCCATACACACCAGAAATGCCAATGCTACGGGCTTTGCGAGCTTCTTTGGATATGTTAACTAACGAAGGTTTAGAGAACGTTTTTAAAAGACATCATCGTATCGCTGAAGGTGTGCGAAGAGCTGTACAAAAGGGCTGGAAGCTAAAACTTTGTGCAAAATCGAAAAAATGGGAATCTGATACGGTAAGTGCAATCGTAGTGCCCAAAGGAAAAGATGCTGCAAAAGTCATTTCAACAGCTTTCCACAAATACAATCTTTCCTTAGGGGCCGGGCTCATGGAAGTTGCTGGTAAAGTTTTTCGTATAGGGCATCTAGGTGACCTAAACGAATTGCAAGCTGCAGCTGCAATTGCTGGAGCTGAAATGGCAATGATAGATAATGGGATTAAGATAAAACCAGGAAGCGGTATAGCGGCTGCTTCAGAATACTGGAGAAAAGCAATTAAAAACTAACCTCGTCAAAGAGAGGGCAAGTATGGCTAAACCAAAAGTGGTTGTCACGAGACGATGGCCAAAGGCTGTCGAGAAGAAAGTATCTGAGCTATTTAATGCAAAGCTGAATAAAAATGATCGGCCAATGACTGATCAGCAACTCAAGCATGCACTAAAAACTGCAGACGCCCTTATGCCAACTGTTACAGATAAGATCACAAAACAGATACTTGATGCAGCACCAAAACAAGCAAAAATTATCGGAAATTTTGGCGTGGGTTTTAATAATATCGATATTGAGGCAGCAAAAGAAAATAATTTAGTGGTAACGAATACGCCTGACGTTCTGACTGAATGCACGTCCGATATTGGGATGATATTAATGCTCTCCGCTGCAAGAAGAACCAGTGAAGGTGAGCGTCATCTTCGCAATAAAAAATGGATAGGTTGGAGACCCACTCATATGATGGGAACAAAGGTAACTGGAAAAACACTGGGTGTTGTTGGAATGGGTCGCATTGGGCAAGCTATGGCAAAAAAATCTCACTACGGCTTCGGTATGAATATTATCTTCTATGATCCTTACTT
>CAYMIQ010000091.1:0-4573 GCA_964390605.1 uncultured Rickettsiales bacterium | reverse complement strand
TTAATGAGACCAAGGTTAATAGAAATTATGATAGTCACCCACAAGAAGCTTATAAATCCCTGTTTAAAAGAATCTCCAGAAATCTTGGCAATCCCTAGAGGGCCTGCTAGTTCTTCACCTGACCGGCTACCTAATAACATTTCGCCAACATAAGCTAAGGTCAAATCAATTATCCTGTAAGTTTCCAAACACGAATAAAAAACCGCCTCAGAAAAACCTCTTTCCACAAACTCCTTTTTCCCCCCTTTAATTCCAAGAACGCCAATCTTTACTTCATTTCCAAAATTATCTGTACGAGAAACTAGCTTAGGTGACACAGAAATTAAACGCTCTTGCCCGTCTCTGCTGATGGCAATATTTAATTTTTTGTTTGGACTTGACTGAACGATCATTTGCAAATCTTCAAAACGTCCAATTTTTCTCCCGTCGACTGAGAGGAATCGATCGCCTGCCTGCATGCCTGAAACCTCTGCAGCGCCCCCAGCTACAATGTCTGTAATAACAGGAGAAGAGTATGGTTGGCCAATAGACATGAACATGGCTGACATTAAGAAAATCGCAAAAATAAAGTTTGCAAGTGGCCCGCCTAAAAGAATCGCAGACCTTTGTCCAAGAGGTTTATGATGTAACGAATATTCTCGATCCTGGAGTTTTAGTTTTTTAATATTTTTTGACGGAGTGCTTGCTGGGTCAGCATCGCCAAACATTTTCACATAACCACCCATTGGTATTAAGCAAAATTTCCAACGTGTCCCGGATTTATCAGTCCAACCAAAAAGTTCACGACCAAAACCTATTGAAAAAGTTTCTACTTTTACACCAAATTTTTTGGCTATCAAGTAATGGCCCATTTCATGAACGAACACTAATATTGTAATGATGATAAGAAATGGTATCAAATAGTCAGGAATCCAAGCAAGATGCTCCATGTTTATAGTCTCCTAAATGCTATGCAGTAGACTTCGAGATTATAGATGGTTTTATTTTTTTGAGAACCCTTTCTCGAGTATTTTCATCGACCTCATAAATTTTCTTAAGGCTTGAGGCATTACCTGATGGTGTTTCTGCTAAAGCCTCTTCAACGATTCTTACAATATCCAAAAAGGGGATTTTCTGCTCAAGGAATTTATGGACAGCAATCTCGTTAGCCGCATTCAGAACCGTTGACGCGAAGCCACCCATTTCAAGCGCCTGTCTTGCTAAATCCAATGCTGGGAATTTATTCGAATCAGGGTCTCGAAAAGTCAATGATTTGAGCGACCCAAGCTCCAGAGTCTTAACATTAGTTTTCATTCTCTTTGGCCAGGCTAGAGCCACTGCTATTGGGGTACGCATATCTGGCGTCCCCATTTGAGTCAGGACAGATCCATCAACATAGGATACACAAGAGTGTATGATTGACTCCGGATGAATCAAAACTTTGATTTTCTTGGATTCCATACCAAATAAATGATGTGCCTCAATAATTTCCAAACCTTTATTCATCATGGTTGCTGAATCTACCGATATTTTCGCCCCCATATCCCAGTTAGGATGGGCAATAGCAATCGCAGGGGTAACTTTTTTCATTTGTTTTTTTGAAAAATCAAGAAGTGGTCCACCTGAAGCAGTCAATATAATATCTTTAATACTACTAACATCAGCAAAATTAAAAACTTGAAATATTGCGCTATGTTCAGAATCAACCGGAATCAAAGTTGCGTTATGATTTTTTACTTCCTGCATAAACAAGTCTCCAGCAGAAACTAAACATTCCTTATTTGCCAAACCAATCGTGCATCCATTGCGAACTGCACAAATCGTCGGCTCAAGGCCGGCGGCACCAACAATAGCTGCCATTAAAAAATCTACCGATCCACTAGCTGCCTCTATAATTCCTTCTTTTCCACATAAAGCTTCTATGTCAGTACCTGATAATTTGTCTTTAAGATCGGGATATAAGCTCTCATTAGCAATTGCTGCAACTTTTGCATTAAATGTTTTTGCTTGCTTGGCTAGCAGATTTACATTGTTATTTGCGGTCAGAGCGTGAACAGAAAATTTCTGTGAGTTCGAACCGATAAAATCTAGGGTGCTGCATCCGATTGATCCCGTGGAGCCAAGTATTGTAATGCGTTTCTGTTTTTCTTTCATTGTTTATCCAAACCGTTTCAGACTACAAACAATAGACGAATAAAGCAAATATTGGTGCAACAAATATTAAACCATCGAGTCTATCAAACAAACCTCCATGTCCTGGAATCAATGATCCCGTATCCTTTATGCCAAGCTGTCTTTTTATGTAGGACTGTAAAAAATCTCCTATTTGGGACAATAGAGAGAAGATCAATGATAATACAAGAATATCCTCCTCAATAAAATATGATGTAGCTGACTGGTAGTCCAGTATAACATAGTAGTCGAAAAGTAATGTAATCATAAAAAGTGTCAGAAAGCATGCACCAAAAACACCTGCCCAGGTTTTATTTGGGCTAACTTTGGGTAGAACCTTGGGGCCCCCAAAAAATTTTCCCGCACAATATGCTCCGATATCCGAAGACCACACAATACAAAAAAGAAAAAAAAGCAACCCAACTTCCTTCGAAAGCCAATAAACACTCAAAAAAGAAATGATCGAATAAAGCCCTACAAAGAAATAACCCTGAGCTCTGAAGGGCAATCTCCTCAATTCAAGCATCAAAAGCAGGAAAACAAAAAAAAGTAGCGTCTCAAACAGAGGGGAGCCATGAAATAGGCTAACAATTGTTACGCCGGCTAACAATAGCGAGGAAACAATTCTGAGCGTTAGATTAGATTTTAACAGTTCATTCATCACCGGAGCCACCGTACCTTCTATCCCTTTTCTTAAATGACTCTATAGCCTGCATGAGATCGTTTTTATTAAAGTCAGGCCACAGTTTTTTAGTAAAAAATAATTCTGCATAAGCCGACTCCCAAAGTAAAAAATTGCTTAGACGTACTTCCCCACCCGTTCTAATAATAAGATCTGGATCTGGAATCTTTTGAGTACTTAATGAATGAGAAAAAAGATTCTCATCAATATTTCCAACTGTTATTTTTTTGCTAGCTACTTGCTTACATATTTTTCTAAGAGCAAGAATAATGTCAGATCTGGCACCATAATTTAACGCAATAATAAAATTAAGACCGTTATTCAATTTTGTTTTTTCCTCTGCATTGCGCAGCAAGCTTACTACAGTTTTATCAAAGGATTTGAGAATGCCTATGAAACGTAAACGAATATTATTTTTGTGTAGATTTTTTAGCTCTCTGGCTAAATAAAGTCTAAGCAGGTCCATTAGATCGTCAATTTCTGCGCTGGGCCTTTGCCAATTCTCGGAAGAGAATCCATATACCGTAAAATAGGGTACTCCTAGATGTGCAGCCGCTGATACAATTTTCTTTAATGCCCCCGCACCTGCTTGATGTCCAGATCGCCTAGGTTTCTTAAGTTTTTCAGCCCATCGGCGATTCCCATCCATAATAATCGCAATATGCTTTGGCATATTCTGATTTTGCCTAAAATTATGTGTCTTGGATGGACACATAATTAAACCTGCATAATGTCTTTTTCTTTTTGAATCAAAAGTTCATCTATATCTTTCGTATGTGAATCTGTAATTTTTTGAACTTCATCTGAAAAGTATCTAAATTGATCCTCAGAAACATCTCCACCAGATTGTTGTTTCTTTACTTTATCCAACGAATCGCGCCTGATGTTTCTAACTGCAATTTTTGCATTTTCTGCAAATTTTTTAGCAACCTTTGCGATTTCTTGTCTTCGTTCTTCTGATAAGTCTGGAATAGGCAGTCTAATCAACTGTCCGTCTTTCATCGGGTTCAGACCTAAGTCAGATTCTCTAATCGATGCTTCAACAGCATCAACCATAGATTTGTCCCATACTTGAACAGTAATTAGCTTCGGTTCTGGAGCATTGATTGTAGCGGCTTGATTAAGTGGTATTTTCGATCCATACGCATCTACTTGTATTGAATCCAGCATACTGACAGAAGCCCTGCCTGTTCTGAGGCCTAAAAAATCATTCTTCATAGACTCCAGAGCCTTATTCATTCTTTGCTTTATATCCGTTATATCATCTTCAAACATTGAAATACCAATCCCCTCTACTAACCTTATAACATAGATAGAAGATTGCTATAAGTTTACTTCGTAATTTTGGAGACCTCTGCGGAGAAATCCTCTTGTTTTTTTTCTAACCCCTCACCTAATAAGAAGCGTTTAAAGGATTTAATAAAAATTTTCTCATTGAATTCTTTTTCTTTCTCAGCAATTGCTTCTGAAACCTTTTTTTGATCATCAACAACAAACTTCTGTTCCGTTAAAACAACTTCACTAAAAAATTTTTTTAATTTTCCATCAACAATTTTATCAATCATTTCTGCAGGCTTTCCGCTAGCACGAACCTGTTCTTGATAAATTTCTTTCTCTCTTGCCAACACACTCTCATCTACCTCTGAAGAAGATACTGCCATAGGATTCATCGCCGCGATGTGCATAGCAATTTGCTTAGCAAAAGGCTCAATTTTATTCCTATCACATGTTGATTCTATC
>CAYMIQ010000090.1:0-4581 GCA_964390605.1 uncultured Rickettsiales bacterium | reverse complement strand
ATCTTTTAGGAATGACCATTAATGTTGTCGTGCTGTTTTCGCTCATTCTCGCAGTCGGAATGCTTGTAGATGGTGCAATCGTTGTAACCGAATTTGCGGACCGAAAAATGGTACAAGGAGTTGTCAAAAAGATTGCCTATGTAGATGCCTCGGAAAGGATGTCTTGGCCTATTATTGCCTCAACCATGACTACACTTTCTGCATTCTTTCCATTGCTATTCTGGCCTGGTGTTACTGGAGAATTCATGAAGTTCCTCCCCGTTACACTCATTATGATTTTATCCGCTTCAATGCTCATGGCATTAATTTTTATACCGACAATTGGATCTCAAGTCGGATCGCCCGGTTTGCGAAGTCTAAATATGAAAAAAATGATCGCTGCTGGCGAAACGGGAAACTTCCAGAACCTTAAAGGTATTGCCGGTAACTATATTAAGATATTAAATCAAGCCCTCTTACACCCAGGAAAAGTAATCCTTTTTGCCATCACCACTCTTATCCTTGTGCAATTGGGATATATTGTTTTTGGAAAAGGGATTGAATTTTTTCCCAATATTGAACCCGATTATGCAGTAATGCAGGTCCACGCAAGAGGTAATTTGTCCATCAAGGAAAAGGACGTTCTGATGCGTGAAATTGAAAACAAAATCACCGACATGCAAGAATTAAAAAGCGTCTACACCCGTACGGGGGTTAGCAAGCAGTCCCGCGATGGTGCCGAAGATATCATTGGCTCCATTCAGATAGAGTTTATTGATTGGGAATTCAGGAGACCCGCCAGTCAAATTATATCCGAAGTAATGAGTCGAACAAAGAATCTTGCTGGTACCAAAATTGAGATTCAAAAAAAGAAACGCGGCCCACCAATCGGAAAGGATATTCAAATCAAAGTCACGGCAAAATCGTACAAAAAAATAGAGCATACGGTAGGTAAAATTATTTCTGAACTTGAAAACATCGGTGGCATTATCAATATTGATGATGGGCTGGATGTCCCTGGAATTGAGTGGGAGTTTGAGGTTGACCGAGCACAGGCTGCAAAATTTAATGTTGATATCGTGACTATCGGCAATGCCATCAAGCTGGTGACCAGTGGATTAAAGTTTAGTAGCTACCGTCCAGATGAGAGCATTGATGAAATAGACATTGTGGCACGCTTTCCTCAGGAAAATAGGAATCTACAGGAGCTGGATAAAATACGCATCCAAAGTGATTCCCAAAACATCCCCGTAACTAATTTCGTGAGTAAAAAAGCAAAGCCCAAAATTGGCACTATTAAACGAACCGATACTTTGCGTGCCATTACGATTAAAGCAAACGTCGAAGAAGGGATACTGGCGGACGACAAGGTGCGGGTAATCAAAGATTATCTTAAAAACACCCAAATTGACCCAGAAATCGGGATTGCGTTTAAGGGCCAAGATGAAAAAAGAAAAGAATCGCAGAGCTTTCTCATTAAAGCTTTTGTGGCCGCACTTTGCTTAATCATGATTATTTTAGTCACGCAATTTAATAGTTTTTATAGCGCAATCTTAATTCTAAGCGCTGTTGTGATGTCAACTATTGGAGTCATGATTGGTCTGCTCGTAACAGGCAAACCCTTTGGCGTTGTCATGAATGGAATTGGTGTGATCGCTTTGGCAGGAATTGTTGTGAACAACAATATTATTTTGATCGATACCTATGATCGAATCGTCAAAAAAATAAAAGTATCTAAAGAAGCGATTCTTCGATCCGCCGCACAAAGACTGAGGCCCGTGCTCTTAACAACAACGACAACCGTTCTTGGACTCATTCCTATGATGCTTGGGATTAATATTGACTTTATCTCAAGGCAGGTCAGCATAGGATCACCTTCCATGCAATGGTGGTCTCAGCTATCTACATCGATTGTTTTTGGTCTGATCTTTGCAACAATACTAACTCTGGTAGTGACTCCCTGCGCGCTCATGGTCAAGGGCAATGTCAAAGCATTTCTTCAAAAGAAAAAAGGCGTCCTCGCCCGCATAACAAAAAAAATGTCCTAGCTTCCCCAAAAAGATTCTTTCATCATCCATCCTGAAAGGTCATCGATTTTCACCTTGCACCAGAATTTTTTGCATTTTTTGATAATCCCATACACTTTGGGAGACACTTGAGCAACCAAGGTGGAGTTCAGGGTAGGTTTTTGATAAATTTTTCCTTCCCGGATTGTCACGAAGGTTTTTGTTTGTGATGTTAAGACTCTTTTATGCATCCACCCTTTATTTCCAGAAACATCTTCGACTCGCCGCCAGTGATCGTATTTCGCATCAACCTTTAAGGGCACACCTTTTCGCACATAAACCAAGCGAATGGGGTAACGAAATGCAGGCCCTTCTCGTAAATGAGCTTTTTGCTTATCGATGGACACAAAGTAGGGCTCGACCATAGAAAAATCATCAGACCTGGAAGAAGTGCGATCGAAAAGGAACAGAACAGAAAAGCAAACCAGTAAAAAAATGGTTTGAGATCTTCCCATTATTGATGGTGTCCTTTTCTCATATCTGCAATATCAACGAGAATATCAATGGTACCTGATTTCTTAAAAGTGAGCTGCAAAGGAAACTGTTTCCCTGCATCAAGAGGTTGCTGTAGCCCCATCAGCATAACGTGATAACCGCCCGGCTTGAGAAGAATTTTGCCGTTTGCTGGAATAGAAATCGAAGCAACAGGACGCATCTTCACGATATTATCCTCGTGAATATGTTGATGAAGACTTGTTTTTTTCGCAATAGGCGATGTAGCTCCAGTGAGTTCATCGCTGCTATCTGATTGATTTTTAATGTGAAAATAGGCAGCACCATTCTTTGAAGACGTTGCAAACGCATACGCGTGATCAATCACAAGATTCTGGAGCTTATAAGAATCGCTAAATCCTGGCGAGATATTCATAAAGGAGAAGCAAGCCAGAAAAAGAAAGATAACCGTTTTATTTTTCAAAATAGACATCAGGTACGGGCTATTTTAGTAGAAAAATTTAACACAAAAAAGACTTAATTCCGACAAAATCCCATCAATTTCCCTTGGCAGTATAACAGGTCAATATCGGGTATGGTATGCGAGTCCCCTTCTCTAACTTCCCCCAAGTACCATATCCATTGTGGACCGGAGCCCCACAACGACTGCCAAACCCAGTTAACTTTCTCCCAAGGGGCTCGGGCCACGCAAACCAGGAAAAAAATTGCGAAGATTAAAAGTCAAAACGAAGACCCAAAAAACTCAAACACAAACGTTTTCGCTCCTTCTGCTTCCAGCCATCACACTGATCCTTCTCGCTTTCATTGCCGCAGGCATGATGGGTTAAGAATGCACCGGAAGAAGAAAAAAGCGAAAACAAGAAAAGCAATACGGCGTGGCCATTTATCGATTATTTTCGGAATCCTTCTTCTGGCCATTTCCTCGTTTGCGGCGGCGAATTTTCTCTACCCCGAATCGTCGGTTTCTACCGGAGCAGTTTTTTTCCTCCTCAGCATAGCCGGTTGCAACTGGCTCAAGCACCTAGAAAAGCTAGTGGGCTATGTATTGATTATTCCCATAATCTTGCTGTTCTTCCTTATACTGACCACTGCCCTATGTTTGAATCTCGGACTCTTGGGCATACCTTTATTCATCGCTGTCATCGCTGCTTGGTTCTCGGACCAGTACAAGAAAAACAGAAAAATACTGATAAGGCGCGTTACGACGAAATTTTTTCTGACACCTTACAAGAGCTTCACCATCGAGGAAAAAACAAAAGACTTTGGCAACTTTTCATTCACCCTCTTTCCGGTAATATTTTCGATTCTCATCGGAACGTCCATGTGGTCTGCACCGATGATCGGAATGTTTGTTGCGTTTAATGAAGACCCCATGAGTATGTCTATGGCACCATTCCTGTCTTTTTTTGCACCCTTCGATTTGGTACCACCGCTGGTCGCTGTAAATTTTCTTTCCGGCTTTTCCCTGGTTGGGAGAGGTTTAGCCCACCTGAAATCCTCGCTTGGCAATGTGTGGAGACAATGGACAGCGGTGGTGTATGGTGTCCGCCGGCTAATGAAAAAACTCTCTTTACACATTGTCCTATTAGCCTTCCTTTTCTTTCCCCAGCATTTGCATGCGGAGGAAGCAAGAGCGCTAGAGCTAACCATAGTGTCAGGAAATGACCACAGCATTGAAGAAAGTTTTAAAAAGGAAATCCTGATCCAGCTAACAAGCAATGATATTGCACTACGCGAAGCCGCAACCAAAAAGCTGTATATCCTGATTAACCGGGATGTCAACGACGATATCAATCCACAAGGATGGTCCATAGCCCTCGCCCATGTCGACGGACTTCATGTTCCGGTAATTGTTGAATTGTTGGATACAAAACATCAGCCAACGGAAAGAATGCTTGCGTTGCTGGCTCCGCTAATAGTTCAGCACGGTTTTTTGAACTATCTCAACTCCATACACATGTCCAGAGGAGATGAACAGCAGATACAGCATGCTGCAAAGAGCATTGTGGAAACGTTTGTCTCAAAAAATTTTAAATGAAAAAACTATTCCTATACATCCTCCCGTTTCTCTTTTATTGTAATC
>CAYMIQ010000089.1:0-4610 GCA_964390605.1 uncultured Rickettsiales bacterium | reverse complement strand
AATGATCTTCATCTGTGAGGAAGCGTTTTAATGATTGCTCTGATTTATTAATCAACTCGTTTGGGTTGGCGAACGCTTTTTTTGTATACAGAAAATTTGTGGTAATCAGTACAGCGAAAAAAATTAATATTGGGAATATTAAAGATTTTTTTGTTTTCATAAATTTTATTCCTATCGCTCTTTATACAGAAGAAGCTGCTGCTAACAGTACTACTACTTCATAGATTTGTTGCCCTGCCCCCAATCCTTCATTGGTATAACCTTTTAAGTTCGTGTTTAGTATATAACACATGACATAAATAGTTGCACACGCTATTGCAATAGTAAATATTCCCACAACTGGGCCAAGTAGCAAGAGCAATAATGCAGCAGCGAGAAGTATAGATGAGTAAAAAACTTCTTCAGTGGGTTTTAGTTTTTCTGAGGAATACGGCGGGCTAGCTTTTAGATAATACCTAATTGTAGGAAATATGCTCCAAGAAGCTGTTGTGCTTGCTAGCAGTGCAAGGATCGCACCTTTTAATTCACCAAACGAAGCCAGTGTAGCTACCTTTAGGCCGAGCACAAGAATAAGAGCCATGATCCCGATTAGGCCTATTTTTCTTTCTTTCATTAAGGATATTTTATTTTTAGGATCTTTCTCTAAGAAAATTCCATCAAAAAAACTTACAAGATGCGATTCATTTTTGGCTCCAGTCAAAATTGTCATAATTGATACAGTAAATAAGGCGGAAACAGCTGGAGAAAATCCAAAACTTGAAAAAAGCCAAAGGATAAAAGCAGCTGACAGGCCGATCAGAAACCCAACTATTGGGAATGCTCTTTGAGATTGTGCAATTTCCTTATCATTCTTGTTTGTGGATAGCTGTGGAAAAAATATATCTGCTCGCAAATTTGATGTCAGTGCGATTATCAAATCTTTTCTCCACGTATTTATTGATAGTTGATAAGAGGCCTTATTTTCTCGATTATCCTTTTTATTTTCCATATATTTTCTTGTTCAACCTTTTAGCTAATTTCAATTTTGACAATAGTTGTGGATATAAATATAGTTACCATATAACGGAATACCCAGTTAAAACATATATAAATTGTTCAGTATATATTTGCGTACATCAAGTTTTCTTTTTTTTCTACTTTTTTTTCTTCAATCAGGTATTTTACTGGCTTCGGACTTAGAGATTATTGTGGATAATTTACGTAATAATTCTGGTTTTATTAGATTTGCTTTGTATAACAAGGAATATGGTTTCCCAGAAAATGATCATAAAATTGACAAAATTGATGTTCGCTTAGAAAGTCAGAAAATGAAAACAACTTTTAAAAATTTAGAACCAGGAACCTATGCCGTGGCCATGTTTCATGATGAAAATGGAAACAATGAGTTTGATAAGAATTTTTTTGGTTTTCCTTTAGAAGGTTTTGGTTTTAGTAATGACGCAAATGTTTTTTTTGGTCCACCTGACTTTAAGGAAGCAGCAATTGAAGTTGCAGGAGTAAAAAAGACTATAAAAATTGAAGTAAATTATTGGTGATGTAATTCCAATTATGATCTCTGTTAAGAAAATTTTAGTAACTGGCGGGGCGGGATTTTTAGGGTCTCATTTATGCGCAAGGCTGTTATCGTCAGGTAATTCTGTTGTTTGTGTAGATAATTTTTTTACTGGAACCAAGAGTAATATTCGCAGAATCAGTAAAGATAAAAAGTTTACCCTTTTAAAGCATGATATAATAGAGCCGATAAATCGAATAAAAGTTGACCAGATATATAATCTTGCTTGTCCCGCTTCACCTGTTCACTATCAACATGATCCAGTTGAGACTGTTAGAACCAACGTACAAGGAAGCATTAATATGTTAAATTTAGCTAAAAAGTATAAGGTTAGAATTTTTCAAGCTTCCACGAGTGAAGTGTACGGTGATCCCAAAAAGAGTCCACAGAAAGAAAAATATAGAGGTAATGTAAATCCAATTGGACCGAGGGCATGTTATGATGAGGGAAAAAGGTGCGCCGAAACTCTATTTTTTGATTATCATCGAGAATTTGGTGTCGACATAAGGATTGCTAGGATATTTAATACTTATGGTCCCAAAATGCACCCCAATGATGGAAGGGTGGTTTCGAATTTTATAATGCAAGCCCTCAGCAATGCACCCATAACAATTTACGGAGATGGAAGTCAAACTAGGGCTTTTTGTTATGTGGATGATATGATTGAGGGTATAATTTCTTTGATGAATAAAAATTCTTTTTCCGGTCCAGTGAATCTTGGTAATCCAAAAGAAATTACAATTTTGGAATTAGCAGAAACTATAATTGGTCTTATTGGATCAAAATCAAGGCTGATTAAAAAAAGGCTACCTATTGACGATCCTCTTCAAAGGTGCCCAGATATAAAATTAGCTAAAAAAGAACTTCAGTGGAGGCCGAAGGTTAATCTTAAGGCGGGCCTGATAAATACAATTAACTATCTTGAGACATTCCTCTCTAAAAGGATATAAAGAGATGAATATTGGAAAATTTTTCGATCATGAAGTAGACGAGCACTTAGACACACTTTTGCTGACTCGCGCTTCGTTGGATTTAAAAAATCAGTTTATTCAACTAGTTAAGGTTTCTAAGGAGTCCATTAAGAAGGGTCACAAGATTGTTTTTTTTGGCAATGGAGGTAGTGCAGCAGACGCACAACATTTAGCTACAGAGCTGGCTTGTCGTTATAACAAAGATAGAAAACCAATAGCTGGACTTGCTATCACTACAGACACATCGTTACTAACAGCTATAGGGAATGATTATGGATTTAAGCATAGTTTTGAGAGGCAAATATTTGCTCTATGTAAAAAAGGAGATATTGCTATTGGTATAAGCACATCTGGGAAAAGTGAGAATATTATTTTAGCTTTACGGGCAGCTAAGAAAGTAGGAATGGTGACAACGGCTTTTTCCGCAGGAAACGGAGCAAAACTTAAGCGTTTAGCAAAACCGTTGTTGTTGGTGCCATCAGATGTTACAGCGCGGATTCAAGAAATGCATATAATGTTGGGCCAAATGTTTTGTAGTGCATTAGAGCAGGAACTACACCTTGTCTAAAGATTTATTGAATAGTGTCTCTAAAGTTTTTGGAAAGGTTTCTAACATTAGGATCCTGTGTATAGGTGATGTGATTCTTGATCATTTCGTTAAAGGCGAGACAACAAGAATTTCTCCCGAAGGCCCTATACCTATACTGAAGATTACAAAGGAAGATTTCCACTTAGGTGGTGCAGGAAATGTTGTTAGAAATTTATCATCATTGGGGGTAAAGACTGATTTTTTTAGTATTATTGGTAACGATGTTTATGGAAAAAAAATTAGAAAACTTTTAAATGTCCAAAAAGATGTTAAATATCAATTATTTACTCAGGCAGGAAAAAAGACTCCATTAAAAACTAGATTTATTTCATCAAACCAACAGTTGTTGCGCACCGATAAAGAAACCATTGAAGAGGTATCAGGTGGTGTTCAGTCTAAAATGCTGAACAAAATTAAACGTGCTTTAAAAGAATGTAGTGCAGTTATAATTTCAGATTATGGAAAAGGATGTTTAAGTGACAGAATTTTGAGGAATATAATTAAGTATGCTAATCGGAAAGACATCCCAGTAATAGTGGATCCAAAAGGACTCGATTATCAGAAATATAAAGGATCTTACGCCGTGACTCCGAATCTTAATGAGCTTAATCAGGCAACGAAAATGCCTGTGAAGAATCAAAAGGAAATAATAACTGCATCTAAATCCTTACTTTCAAAGTATCAATTTAATTTTTTAGTAGTTACCCGCAGTTCTGATGGCATGAGTATAATACAAAGAAGCCCTAAAACTTTGATTACCCATTTAGCTGCTGAAACAAGAGAAGTATATGACGTTTCTGGAGCAGGGGATACAGTAGTTGCGGTATTGGCAGTATTAGTCGGTGCTGGCTTTGGAATTACTGAGGCAGCAAAAATTTCTAATATTGCCGCGGGTATAGTGGTTGAGAAGGCGCAAACTGGCATTGCCCATCCTCATGAGATTTTATCTAGATTACAAGGTAAGAGTATTATTTTTAGTAATAAAAAAGTTATGAGTTTATTAACAGTTAAAGAAAAAGTTTATTCGTGGAAGCAGGACGGTTTAAAGGTAGGATTTACTAACGGCTGTTTTGACTTGATACATCCAGGACACATATCTTTGATAGAACGAGCAAAAAAAGAGTGTGATAAGTTAATCGTAGCTATCAACAATGATTACTCAGTAAAATTACTTAAGGGAAAGCATAGACCGGTTCAGTCTGATCGCTCACGTGCAAGTGTACTGTCTGCTTTGCAGTCGGTAGATGCGGTTGTAATTTTTTCTGAAAAAACTCCAATAAAATTGATAAAATCTATTAAACCAGATCTATTAATTAAAGGTTCTGACTACAAAGTGAATCAGATAGTGGGGGGTAATTTTGTCACAAACTCTGGGGGGCGTGTGAAGATTATTAAATTACTTCCAGGCTTTAGTTCTTCAAAAACAAGATCTCGCTTGAAGAATTAATTTTTTATAGTTAGAGAAGACATATACCTTTGATAAGATACGATATTATGG
>CAYMIQ010000088.1:0-4634 GCA_964390605.1 uncultured Rickettsiales bacterium | reverse complement strand
CATCTTTAATTTTTATTTTTAATCGTTTGAATGGTTTTCTAGTAGAGTTAGATCTTTTATATTCAAGATCATTAAAATTTTTTCGTTTTCTAAAAAAATTTATTACCTTCTGCGTACTTTTGCTGTCTCCCGAAATTGTTGCATTAATGCCTTCTTTCGCAATCAGAAAAGTACCGATAATATTTTCATTTAAAAGGAAGCTCTGCAGGGTCTTTTTCAATTTTTTGGGATCCCTGATCGTTGTAAATTTATAGAAAGAGACAATAGAGTGCAGCATTAAAAACTCTCAAATGGCGGATGGGGTGGGATTCGAACCCACGAGACGCTTGCACGCCCGCCGGTTTTCAAGACCGGTGCCTTCAACCGCTCGGCCACCCATCCTATTTAATCCATAGATTTAAAAACTAATTCACGAACATTTTTATGTCTATAACTATCATTAATAAAGTGAACAATTCTTGCATCCTTTAAAGCAAATGATGAAGATCTATGTGAATTTTCGTTCGAAAAATCATGTAATGCAACATTATAGTTATATATATCAGCTGGAAGCAGAAGTAATTTTACTGTATGTTTTTTAATATTTTTTTCTATAATTGAATAGTATTTCGGAATTCTCCCACTATCACCGCTCATTATGATGCTAATAGCCGCCTGTTCCCGAAATCGTCCTTGATAACTCCTTGCTTCTCGAAGCCATAAATCCAAAAAACTACTTCTATTTACTTGATTATTACCAAAGAATATAACACCTGAGCTAATAAAATCTTTTATGCATTTATTTTTTGGAGGAATTAATTTTGATTGTCTTGCTGATCTTCTCATGGTAAATGCAACATCATAGTCAATTGTAAGGACTTTATCTAATGATTTAAGAATCATCGCATCTGCATCTAAAAAAATAAACTTCTTTTTTCCAATAAAATTTGAGAAATCGCGTAAACAAATAATTTTTTGTACCAGCATTTCCTCAAATCTTATAGCTCTTTCGATGGATTTTTTTGCGATAAAAGATTTCGGAAAACGTTTCAAAAAAAACTTAGTTGCTCTCTTTTTAAAACCACTCTGCAATCTTGCGTTATGGAATTCTGCTACATTCAAATTATTATCACTGATAGAAAGATCATAATTATTGTCAATGCTGTCTAAATTTTCGCGAATTTTGTCCTCCCAATCAAAAAAAGTTAATTCGTGGCTTTTCTTGATCAAGGCTTCTTTTTCTGTTCTAAGGAATCCCCAGTCATAAATATAAATATTTGCTTTTCCATATATTTTATTGATCTGAGACAGGCATTTTTTAATGGGTAAAAAATACTTGGTATCTCCAGCTATTAAAAAATTAAGCTTAAGCATTTCTTAACACTCAACATAAAATATCTGTAATCGATCATAAGACATTTTTCTTTAACCTACATTTAATCATAAAACTATATGAAATTATTTAAAATACAGTTACATTGACTGAAGTGACATGAAAACATTATTAATAATCTTCTCTCTTATATTAATTTTCAATCAGAAAGTTGTGTTTTCTCAAGATTTAGATTTTGATTCATGGCTTTTTGAGCTCAAGACTGAAGCCAGAAAACAAGGAATATCTGATGATTTACTAGAGAGAGCTTTCTTGGATGTAAAGCCAATAGAAAGAATCCTAGAGTTAGACAAAAAGCAACCAGAATTTACCCTAACTTTAGAAAAATATCTAAAGAATGTTGTTACCAAGAAGCGAGTGGTAAGGGGCAGGTATTTACTCTCTAGCAACAAAAATCTTCTAAAAAAAATAGAAGAAAAATTTCATGTTCCGGGTAATTTAATTATTGCACTATGGGGGATAGAAACAAATTTTGGAAAACACACTGGATCGTTCTCTGTTATCAGCGCATTAACTACTCTGGCTTTCGATGGAAGAAGAAGCGCCTTTTTCAGAAAAGAGCTAATTAATGCTCTAAAAATATTAAATGCGGGTCATGTGGAATTAGCTAAAATGAAAGGTTCTTGGGCAGGCGCAATGGGACAGTGCCAATTCATGCCGTCAACTTTCATGCAGTATGCAATTGATTACAATGGTGATGGTAAGAAAGATCTATGGGGATCGAAAGAAGATGCTCTGGCTTCAGCTGCAAATTACCTTACTAAAATGGGGTGGGATTCTAGATTAAATTGGGGAAGAGAAGTATTGGCACCAAATAATTTTTCTATCGAAAAAAACATGGTCATTGAACAAACGCTTAAGGAATGGTCCTCAGTGGGCTTTAAAAACCTAGATAAAACTTCCATCCCATCCTCAGAAATAAAAGTAAAATTACTAGCACTAGATAGCGAGAAGGGGGGAAAAAGATTTTTTCTTATCTATAATAATTTTAACGTAATTCTCAAATGGAACAGATCTAATTTTTTTGCAATAGCTGTCGGGAAATTATCTGATAAAATTCAATATGTTGAATAGGGCCGTAAAAGAAAATTACAGCAAAATGCCTTATATCAAAGGAATTGTATTTTTTGTCATGCTGCTTCTAATAAACACCTCTTGTGCGCAATTGGAATTTTTTTCACATTCTTTTAAAGAAATCTTTGGAGAAGAAAAGGCACCAGTATACAAGATCGGCAAACCTTATCAAATTAACGGAAAATACTATTACCCTGCAGTTGATTATTCTTACTCTAAAACTGGTGTAGCTTCATGGTATGGAAAAAAATTTCATGGAAAAAGAACTGCAAATGGAGAGATTTTTAATATGAACGCTGTTTCCGCTGCTCACAAAACATTACCAATGCCAAGCATTGTTCAGATTACAAATCTTGAAAACGGAAGATCTATGAAGGTTCGTGTGAACGACAGAGGTCCATTTGTAAATGGAAGGATAATCGATCTTTCAAGAAGAGGCGCCCAATTATTAGGCTTTGAAAAAAAAGGTACTGCCATGGTCCGCGTTTCCATTGTGGCAGAGGAAAGCCAAACACTCGCGATGCAGACGCAAAACAAAAATGAATCAGGCGAGTCGAATTACATAAAAGCTGTACCTAGGGAAAAAGTAATCAAGGGGGATCTTGATAATGAGAAAATTGTGCTAGAAAATAAAAGCGAAAAAACAAAAGATCGGGTTGAAAAAAAAGAAACCCTTAGTTCGCAAATAAAAGAAATATACCAGGAACCAGTTGTCAAAACCTTACCTGTTGGAAGGCCGAAACTTTATATACAGGCGGGTGCATTTAAAGATCTAAAGAATGCAAAAAATTTACATAAAAAAATCTCCTCGATATATAATGCCCTTATATCAACAATAAAAATAAACAACGAAAACTATCATCGTGTAAGAATGGGTCCTTTTGATACAATAAAAAAAATGGATAATGCACTCAAAAGACTCATAGAATCTGGTCACCAAAACGTAAATATAAAAATAATACAATAATTATAAAATAAACACATTATTAGTATAGGAAGAGGAATGACAAAAAAATTCACCATGTTGCTTTTTATTTTTTGCTTCATATTAAAAAATCCCCCTGCTTTTGGATTAGGGGACGCAAAGCAAGCAATAGTTATTGATGCTGACACTGGTTATATATTATACGAAAAAAATGCTGACGAATTAACAGCACCTTCATCTATGAGCAAAATGATGACCGTTTACCTAATTTTTGAAAAGCTTCAGAAAGGCACATTATCCTTGCAAGATAAATTGAAAGTTAGCAGGGAAGCCTGGGCCAAGGGTGGGTCTAGAATGTTTTTGGAGGAAAATTCTGAAGTATCGGTTGAAGACTTGCTTAGGGGAATCATCGTACAATCCGGAAATGATGCGTGTATTGTTATAGCCGAGGCACTGTCAGGAACGGAAGAGAATTTTGCTGAACTGTTAAATTTAAAAGCTAAAGAAATTGGATTACAAAAATCTAACTTTACAAACTCAACAGGATGGCCCGATGTAGACCACTTCAGCACAGCGAGAGATCTAAGTCTTTTGGCAAGGAGAACGATCCAAGATTTTCCCGAATACTATCACTTCTATTCTGAAGAAAATTTTGAATACAATAATATCAAACAAGGAAATAGAAATACGTTACTAAATAATGTTATGGGAGTTGACGGTTTAAAAACAGGTCACACGGAAGCAGGTGGTTATGGTCTAGCAGCATCATCTTTGCAAAACAATCAGCGACTAGTGATGGTAATTAATGGTTTATCAAGCAATAAAGAAAGAACTGCTGAAGCTCTAAAATTATTAGAATGGGGTTATAGAAATTTTGCTAATTTCGATTCACTGCAAAAAGGAATGACTGTACCGAAGATAGAGGCAAAAGTTTGGCTTGGCAAAGAAAAAACCATACCTCTCGTAATAAACAAAGATATAAAAATCACCATTCCAAGAAAAGCTAAAAATAATTTAGAATTCAGCATTGAATATAATTCTCCCATACCCGCCCCTATACAAAAAGGCGAGAAAGTTGCTGACCTAACAGTTAGTGGCCCTGGGATCGATAATTTGACAATTCCGCTACACGCAGGATCGACTGTCCAATCCTTAGGCCCTCTCAGCAAACTATTATCATTGGTAAATTACTTCCTTTGGGGTGAATGAGCAACAAGATGCCCAACCTCAAGAAAAAAGGTCTATTTATTACTTTTGAGGGGT